>JAJUFK010000147.1 GCA_029266015.1 Bacteroidota bacterium | reverse complement strand
CAAGGATTTTTAGATACCGATGGTGATATGAAAAAGACCATGCTTGACATACTTGACAGCATTTATACAAATTACTAAAATTTGTGATTTCGTATTTTCAACATAAGGTTGTTTGGATTACCGGTGCTTCGAGTGGAATAGGAAAAGAGACTGCTATTCAGTTATCACGCATTACTCATATTTCTTTAATACTTTCTGGACGTAATGAAACAGTATTAAAGGAAGTGCAGGGTATTTGCGTTAAAAATAATGCTGCTTGTAGTATATTATTGCTTGATTTAGAAAAAACTAATGAACTCGAAGAAAAAGCAAAAGAAGCAATTGTACTATTTGGCCGAGTTGATATAATGATTCATAATGGAGGAATTAGTCAACGTTCTTCTGTTATTGAAACACCTATTGAAAATCATAGAAAAATTATGGAAATAGATTATTTTAGTACTATTATTATAACTAAAACACTATTGCCGCACATGATTGAACGAGGCTATGGTCATATTGTAGCAATAAGTAGTATTTCCGGTTGTTTTGGTTTTCCTTTGCGTTCAGCATATTGTGCAGCAAAACATGCTATGTATGGTTATTATGAATCTTTAGATATAGAACTTAGAGCTCAAGGAGTATTTGTTACTATAGTTGCTCCCGGGAGAATACAAACAAATATATCATTATCGGCACTTACAAAAGACGGCACCCCTCATGGAAAAATGGATGAGGGACAAAAAAATGGAATGCCTGTAGATATATGTGTACGTAAAATGCTTAAAGGAATTGCACGAAAAAAACATGAGATATTAATAGGTGGTATTGAGGTTGTTATGGCACATATATATAGAAAAGCACCACGTGTATTTCATTTTTTAGCTTCTAAAATTAATCCAACATAAAATATACAAAATTTATATACAATGAAAAATACATATCATATTAGAGGAATTCAGCAAATTGGTATTGGTGTAACAGATATTGAAATAGCTTGGAAATGGTATCGTGATAACTTTGGAGCCGATATTAAAGTGTTTGACGATGACGAAACCGCAAATTTTATGTTGCCATACACAGGAGGTTCACCACAACGACGTAGAGCAATTTTAGCTATTAGTTTGCAAGGTGGAGGTGGTTTCGAAATTTGGCAATATAAAGGAAGACAATCACTAGCTCCAACATTTCATATACAATTAGGTGATTGTGGTATTTTTGCTGCTAAAATTGGTTGTGCAAATGTTTCCAAAGCGTATGCTGAATTTAAATCGAAAGGTGAAAAAGTTTCAGCTATTGTAAGAGATTGCATAGGACGTGAATATTTTTGGTTACAAGATCCTTTTGGTAACTATTTTCAAGTTATTGCAAACAATTTTATGTTTGTGAATCAGAAAAAAACAACACAAATGGTTTGTGGTGCTATAGTTGGTGTTCCAAATATAGAAGAAGCAAAAACAGTGTATCAAGATATTTTAGGCTATGATGAAATAGTGTGTCAAACAAATGATATTCAACATACTGATTTTGCATGGGTGCCAGGGGGTGAGAGTATTTTTAAACGAATTATTTTAAAACATTCTGAAAAACGAGTAGGAGGTTTTGGTATTTTATTAGGCCCCAGTGAAATTGAATTAGTTGAAGTTTCAAACAGAACACCTCGTAATATGTTTGAAGGTAGATATTGGGGAGATCAAGGATTTATTCATTTGTGTTTTGATATGTTTGGAATGGATACTTTGCGTAATGTTTGTAAAGAAAAAGGGTATCCGTTTACAATTGATAGTTTTGAAGCTCTCAAGGGAAGTAGTTTTGATATGGGAGATTCTTCAGGATTATTTTCATATATAGAGGATAAAGGTGGAACACTTATAGAATTTGTTGAAGCTCATAAATTGCCAATGGTAAAAGGATTTGCACTAGATTTAAAAAATAGAAATCCATTGAAACCCTTACCAAAATGGTTAATTAAATTATTACGTTTAAAAAAATATAAAGAAAAATAGGAGGTTTTTCGTTTGGTTTATTACAAAAAACTCCTTTATATTTGCAATATAGTTAACTAAATTTATACATATTATGGCTCACAAAATTACAGAAGATTGTATTGCATGCGGTGCATGTGCAGGTGAATGTCCGGTAGAAGCTATTTCTGAAGGAGATATTTACAAAATTGATGCTGACAAATGTACTGATTGCGGTGCATGTGCAGATGTTTGTCCAACCGGTGCAATTTTAGCAAATTAATCTTCGCACACAATTTACAATCACAATAGTGATTAACAAAAAAAAGAGACTGAAAAAATCAGTCTCTTTTTTTATATGTATACTTTATATAAACAGTTTTAATTTGTTGCAATTAAAAATTTTATCGAATTATTGTTTTTTCTCGTTCAGGACCTGTTGATATGATTGAAACAGGTACGCCTGTCTCTTTTTCAATAAATTCAATATAGTTTTTTATTTCTTGAGGTAAATCATTAAAAGAATTTGAAGGTAATTCACTATTCCATCCTTTAAATTCTTTATAAATAGGTTCAACACCTTCTATATCATTTGGCATATAATCTATTATCGAACCTTTATATGAATATGCTGTACATATTTTAATTGTGTCAAATGTATTCATTACATCAATTTTCATCATAAATAATTGAGTCACACCATTAAGCATTATTGCATATTTTAATGCAACAAGGTCCAACCATCCGCATCGACGAGGACGTCCTGTAGTAGAGCCAAATTCATTACCGTATTTTTGCATTAATGCTCCGGTTTCATCGAATAATTCAGTAGGAAAAGGACCGCTTCCAACTCGAGTGCAGTATGCTTTAAAAATACCAAATACTTCACCTATTACTTTAGGTGAAATACCTAAACCAACACATGCCCCTGCAGAAATAGTATTAGAAGAGGTAACAAAAGGATACGAGCCAAATTCTATATCGAGCAATGTTCCTTGAGCTCCTTCACATAAAACAGATTTTTCTGATTGTAACTGTTTGTTAATATAATATTCTGTATCAGTTATTTGCATTGATTTAATTAAAGCAATACCTTCAAACCACTTTTGCTCGTATGCATCAATATCAAATGAATATGAATAATGTGACAAAATTTTAATATGTTGTTGTTTGCGTGATTGATAAATAGAATTGAAATCAAGTAAAATATCACCAACGCGTAATCCGGTTCGTGCTATTTTGTCTGTATAGGTAGGACCGATACCTTTTTTTGTAGAACCTATTTTTTTATCACCTTTGTCATTTTCATATGCCTCATCTAATGCTTTATGTGAAGGCATTATAATATGAGCTTTAGAAGATATAATTATTTTAGAATGAATATCAATACCTTGTGCTATAAGCTTATCAATTTCTTCTTTAAAAATATATGGGTCAATTACAACACCATTACCAATTACGTTCATGGCATTTTCTCTGAAAATACCTGAAGGAATTGTATGCAATACATGTTTTATATTATTGAAAACCAATGTATGACCGGCATTGGGACCACCTTGAAACCTTGCAATTATGTCATATTTTGGAGTTAAAACGTCTACAATTTTCCCTTTACCTTCGTCGCCCCATTGAAGCCCTAATAAAATATCTGCTTTCATGTATTATTGTTTGTTATTACTATTAAAAAAACCGAGTAAAAGTACAAAAAAAATGAAAAAATGTAAGAATACTTTTCATATTTAATTAACATCATATGAAACCATATAATGTAATCCAATACTTTTTTTGCGAGCTTTTGCACTTTTTATAACTAAATAGCCTACTTGAATAAGATTACGTAATTCACATAATTTGGGTGAAAGGGTAGATTGTTTGTATAAATCTTCTGTTTCACTGTAAATAGTCCATAATCTGTTATATGCACGTTTTAGTCGTACTTCACTACGAACTATACCTACATAATTACTTAAAATTTGTTGTACTTCTTTTAAATTTTGAGTTATAAGCACCATTTCTTCAGGTAGAGTAGTGCCTTCATCATTCCAGTCGGGTATTGCATGTATAATAGGATTTTTATCTTTTTCTGCTATTGCTGTTTGTGCCGCAAAATCTGCATATGCAATAGCTTCAAGCAAACTATTTGAAGCAAGCCTATTTGCGCCATGTAATCCTGATGATGAAACTTCACCTGCTGCATATAAATAATTTATAGTAGTTTTGCCTTGTAAATCAACTTTAACACCCCCACAAAAGTAGTGAGCTGCAGGAGTAACAGGAATCATTTGTTTAGTAATGTCAATACCTATGCTTTTACATTTTTCATAAATATTTGGAAAATGACTAATTAATATATCTTTTGCAATATGTCTGCAGTCAAGATATACAAAATCATCACCGCTTATTTTCATTTCGTTGTCTATTGCTCGAGCTACTATATCTCGCGGAGCTAAATTGCCGCGTTTATCATAGGAATTCATAAATTCTTTCCCTTTTTTGGTACGCAATATTGCACCTGCACCACGCATTGCTTCTGTTATGAGAAATGCCGGTGATTCATTTGGATTGTATAGGGCTGTAGGGTGAAATTGTACAAATTCCATGTTATCTATTATTCCTTTGGCTCTGTATACCATAGCAATTCCATCGCCTGTAGCAACTGTTGGATTAGTTGTTGTAGAGTACAATTGTCCTGCTCCTCCAGTTGCCAACATAGTAGCTTTTGCCAAAATTGTTACAATTACATTATTTTCTTGATTTAATGCATATGCTCCAAAACAACGTATATTTGATTGATGTCGTTTTACAATTTCACCTAAATGGTGTTGAGTTATTATATCTATTGCAAAATGATTTTCGAGAATAGTTATATTTTTATGTTTACGTACCTGTTCACATAATGCACGTTGTATTTCATAACCTGTATTGTCTTTATGATGTAAAATACGATGTTCGCTATGTCCTCCTTCTCGTGCTAAATCAAATTCTCCCGAATGAGAGGTGTCAAATTTTGTACCCCACTGCAAAAGATTTGCAACAACATGTGGTGCATATTCTATAACACGTTCTACAACTTCAGTATCACATAAGCCTGCTCCGGCAATTTTAGTATCTTCAATGTGTTTTGTGAAACTATCAGCATCATTTAATACGGCAGCTATACCACCTTGAGCATATGATGTATTTGATTCTTCTAATGTTGTTTTAGTTATAATAGTAACAGTTCCTGTATCTGCTACTTTTAAAGCAAAACTTAATCCGGCTAACCCGGAACCTATTACTAAATAATCAGTAGTTATTTTCATATTTATATATTTATGAATAGTAATGATTACCTAATCATCTTTACAAAAATACAATTATTGTATTTATTCATTTTCAAATTTATGTAAGTTTGTAAAAATAAAATTTATGAAATATCTCATAATTGGTTTAGGTAACATAGGTGACGAATATGAAAATACTCGCCACAATATAGGTTTTAAAATTATAGACAAATTAACAAAAGATAATAGTATTTCTCTGTCTCTTGATAGACATGCGTTTATGGCAGAATATAAATATAAAGGGAAAACACTAATTTTAATAAAACCTACTACATATATGAATCTATCAGGTAAAGCTGTTCATTATTGGATGCAAAAAGAAAAAATTCCAGTAGAAAATATTCTTGTTCTCGTTGATGATATAGCTTTACCGTTTGGAACTATACGTATGAAAGCAAAAGGGAGTGATGGAGGACACAATGGCTTAAAGCATATTCAAGAAACACTAGGTCATTCAAATTATGCTCGATTACGATTTGGTATAGGAAATAATTATGCTAAAGGTCGTCAGGTTGAATATGTTTTAGGCGAGTGGGGGAAAGAAGAACAAAATCAATTGATTCAATATATTGATAAGTCAATAGAGGGGATACATCAATTTGTATCTGTAGGAATTGATAAAGCGATGTCTTTAGTAAATCAAAAATAAGTTACAATTGTAATTATTTTAAACCTAAAAACAACACAATTAGCTGTGTTTGTTTTTTTTTTGTACATATTTTTTACATTTGTAAAATCATTTTTTTACACTCATAACAACAAAAAAACACATTAATATAAGTGTCATAAAATCAATTATTTATAATATTTTATATAATGTCATTATTTAAAATATGTGTATACTTTTTTGATAAATCCTAGTAAAAAATCAAAAATAAACATTATAAAAAACATAAAATCAGTTATTTATACTAATTAAAGTAAGTTATACTTTAATTTTGAAAAAAAGTAGATATATT
>JAJUFK010000274.1 GCA_029266015.1 Bacteroidota bacterium | reverse complement strand
TCTGCTATTATATTACTTACAATTATAGCAATTATTGGCTTTTCTCCTTCACCTAACATATTTGACTTAATTATACTTATTTGCATTTTTGCAAGTGTTATAGGGTATATGTATTGGAATTGGAATCCTTCAAAAATGTATATGGGAGACAATGGCAGTCAATTCTTAGGAATTATATTAGCTATCTTTAGCATAAAATATATTTGGAATTCAACAGGTGCTATAGAAGGAGTAAATTACAGAGAATTTCTATTAATCGGGCTATCATTTTTAATGCCGCTTACTGATACAATGGTAGTATTTATAAACAGACTTTCAGCCGGAAAATCACCTTTTGTAGGAGATAAATATCATACTACACACAATTTTGTATATTTAGGACTTACCGAACGTCAAACAGCTATGGTTTTTATAGTTATATCTGTATTAACAAATGCTGCGGTATTCTATATCATATCATTTAAAAATGTTATAATTCATAAAAACTATTATCTTATTTTAGCGTCAATTGGAATAAGTATTTCTATTTGTTTCTTTATATTGTCGCGTATTGTAAAACAAAAAAATAAATAATAGCAATGAAATCAAACATACAAAAAATCAGCTACATTTTATTAGGTGTATGCATATCGGGAATACTTATATTGTTCTCATTTTCTGATACTCCCCAAATAAAAAAAACAGACACACAAAAAGAAACAACTTTTGTTGCTGTAGATTTATATATTCCCGATAAAATTTCAATTTTTGGAGAATCGGTACCATTAGAATATTATGATGTAGTAGAAAGCCTAGAAAGAGAACTATTGGTTAATGTGTATTATCAATCACAAACCGTTCAATATTTAAAATATGTACATCGCTACTTTCCAATAATTGACAGTGTATTACAAGCAAATAACTTACATACCGACTTCAAATATTTAGCTCTTGCAGAAAGTGGACTACGTGTAAATATATCCCCCAAAGGAGCTGCCGGTTTTTGGCAATTTATAGAAACTACAGCAAAAGAATACAATTTGACCGTAAACGAACAAATTGACCAACGATACGACCTTATAAAATCAACCGAAGCTGCGTGTAAATATTTAAAAACAGGATATAATAAATTCAATTCGTGGACTATGGTTGCAGCCTCATACAATTTAGGCATGGGGGGATTAAACAAACAAGCAGAATTTCAAAAAGTTACATCATATTATGACTTATATACCAATTCAGAAACAGCTCGCTATGTTTTTAGAATTATAGCATTAAAACTTATAATAGAAAACCCCGAAAAATACGGATATCATGAAATCAAACCATATCCTTCTATTCCATATAAAACTGTTACGGTAGATAGCACAATACAAAATTTACAAGAATTTGCAATATCACAAGGTTCAAATTACAAACTATTAAAAACTATGAACCCTTGGTTACGCGACAAATATTTACTTAATCCACAACGAATTCCATACAAAATTATCATTATCAAAAATTCTGACAGAATTCTCAAAAAATAATACTTCATGTGTTCTCATACTGCATCTGAAACATCATTATATCAAGATTCTCTAATAGTAGAAGGTACTCGTGTACACAATCTTAAAAATATATCTGTTGAAATACCGCGAAATGCTCTCTGTGTAATTACCGGATTAAGTGGAAGTGGCAAATCATCACTTGCATTTGATACCATTTATGCAGAAGGACAACGTCGATATATTGAAACTTTTTCTGCATATGCTCGCCAATTTCTCGGTAATTTAGAACGACCTGATGTTGATAAAATAACAGGATTGAGTCCGGTTATTTCTATAGAACAAAAAACTGTAAACCGTAATCCTCGTTCTACAGTTGGTACTATTACCGAAATCTATGATTTTTTTCGTTTACTCTATGCACGAATTGGCGAAGCATATTCATATGAAACAGGCGAAAAAATGGTAAAATATACCACACCAAAAATTGTTGAATTAATAGAAAATGACTTTTTTGATAAAAAAATAATATTATTAGCTCCTGTAATAAAAGGGAGAAAAGGACATTATCAAGAATTATTTGAACAATTTAGACGTAAAGGATATTTATATGCCCGTATTAATGGTACTGTGCGAGAACTTACATATGGGATGAAGCTTGACCGATACAAAACTCATACTATAGAAATTGTAATAGATAAACTCAAAATTAGTCAATCTGAATCTGATAATAATAGACTAAAAGTATCTATTGATACAGCAATGAAAATTGGTAAAGGAGTCATTATGATTCTAGATGCAGAATCTAATACCGGGAAATATTACAGTAAAAAATTAATGTGCCCTACCACAGGTTTATCATATAATGAACCTGCTCCTCATACATTTTCGTTCAATTCGCCACATGGAGCTTGCCCTACGTGTAACGGATTAGGAGAAATTGATGAAATAGATATTGACAAAATAATTCCACAACCTGAAATAAGTATTTATAATGGTGCCATAAAACCGATTGGCACATACAAACGGAATCTAATTTTTTGTAAATTAGAAGCTATACTTCACAAATACGGATACACTCTACAAACCCCTTTTCAGGAATTACCCGCCGACGTTCGCAGCGTTTTATTATATGGTTCAAATGAAATGTTCTCATTCAAAACAGCACCTATAGGTGTAACCACCAATTACTTTTTAAATTTTGAAGGATTGCTTTCACTCATTGAACAACAAGCCGAATTCACCGAAAATAAAAATGATGAACATAGTGAAACTACACTGTTTAAAAAAACTATTTGCACCGATTGTAAAGGAATGCGGCTTAAAAAAGAATCATTACATTTTAAAATACAAGGAAAAAATATTGCAGAAATTTCTCTCATTTCATTACAAGACTTACACACTTGGATTACAGAAATTCCACAACATTTAACAAAACAACAAAATCAAATAGCTCAAGAAGTTCTCAAAGAAATAAGAACAAGACTTGGGTTCTTATTAGATGTTGGTTTACACTATTTATCGCTCAACAGAAGCTCACGCACTTTATCAGGTGGCGAAAGTCAACGAATACGACTTGCTACTCAAATAGGTTCTAAATTGGTAAATGTATTGTATATACTTGATGAACCAAGTATTGGGTTACATCAACGGGATAATTTACAACTAATTCAAGCTCTCAAAGATTTACGAGATACGGGAAATTCCGTAATTGTTGTAGAACACGACAAAGATATGATATTGGCCGCTGACTATGTAATTGATATAGGACCTGGAGCAGGCAGAAAAGGTGGTAATATAGTAGCACAAGGAACACCTGAAGAATTCATGAAACAAAATAGTATAACCACACAATATATAAATGGCAGTAAACATATTGAAATTCCAAAAAAACGCAGAAAAGGTAATGGCAAATATTTAGAATTATGTGGTGCATGCGGAAATAATCTAAAAAATGTATCTATACGTATTCCATTAGGAACATTTACTTGTGTTACAGGAGTATC
>JAJUFK010000197.1 GCA_029266015.1 Bacteroidota bacterium | reverse complement strand
ATCTTTACAATACGAAGGAACATCGGTTACATAAAATCTACGTGATTCAGGTCGTTGAGTAATAGTAAAGTATTTTGTAATACTACATACACTAGAATCTTCATTTACTGTAACACCATAAGTGCCTGCTTTAACATTTGAAATTTTTGGTCCAAAATTTCCGTTTGTCCAAGTATAATAGTAATTAGAACTTATTCCATTTATTGCTTTTACTTCAAGTTCTCCTGTTTCTCCTCCATAACAATCAACATTTGTTTTGCTTACAACATTTACATCAAGAGATTTTTTTACAACCGATAATACTTCTGTTTTTTTACAACCATTATTATCGGTAATAGTTACAGCATATTGTTGATAGCACAGTGAATCAGCAACAGCTCCGGCATCTCCATTACTCCACTCATACGTATATGGTGCCGCACCATTATCTGCTTCAATTTTATATTTTTCATTACAAACGTCACAAAAAGTAATAGCTTGTCTGGTAAATGTAGCTGTCATAGTAGTAAAATCATCAACAACTGTTATTGTATCTAAAGTACAACCGTTACTATCTTTGATTTTTAAAGAATATGCACCTGCGGGTATATTTTGTAAAATAGTATCTGTACTTCCCGTATTCCATAGATATGTATATGGAGCTACACCTCCTGCCGGAATTGCAGCAGTTTCTCCATCAGCATTTCCACACGAAGATAAAACATTTGCAAAACTAACTTCCAAACGTGGAATTATATCAAGTATATCAACACTATCCTTAATTTCACATCCATGTGCATCTGTTACATTAATATATTGTTTACCTCCGCATAATGCAACCGCCATAGAATCTGTTTCGCCATTTGACCACGAATATGTATATGGTGCTACACCACCGGAAACAAGCCCACGTGCAGTTGCATCACAAATTCCTTTACATTTAATATCTGTAACCTTGTCTAAGGTAAGTATTAATTGTGGTGGTTGAGTTATAACTATTTGATCTTGTAAAGTACATGAATTTGCATCGGTAATAGTTGCCGTATAAGTACCTGCAATCAAACCTGAATTCAAATTTGTAGTTGCACCATTGTTCCAAACAATTGAATAGGGAGCTATACCGCCTTCTGCATTTACCAATGCCCATCCATCATTACCACCATGACAGGTAATCATAGAAGAGTCACGTATTATAATTCGAAACACATTTTCTTCTATAAATTTAATAGAATCTACCGCTTTGCAACCATTATTATCAGTAGCCTCAATATAATAAGTACCGGCAATTAAATTAGATGCAGTTGTTCCAGTTGCTCCATTTGACCACTCATATGTATAAGGAGCTGTTCCAAATGTTGCTAATGCAGTAGCAGTTCCATCAGCTCTACCTGCACATCGTATTTTATTTTGTAACGTTGAAGCTTTTACTTTAAGACTTGATGTGTCTTTTACAAATAAATTTTTAAACGTTGTACATCCATTCTTATCTGTAACTGTAACAGAATAAATTCCAACAGATTTATTTATTATAGAATCAGTTGTTTCTCCGGTACTCCATAAATAGGTATAAGGTGCTGTTCCTAATGCCGGTTTAACCCATGCACTACCGATTGATCCATTACATGTAGTTTCAGTAATACCAAAATTTGGAATACTTACCGTAGGTATTGTTGTTACTACAATACTATCCACAGCATGACATCCATTACCGTCGGTAATATCAACAATATATTTACCTGCAGGAACATTTGCTATTGTAGAATCGGTAACACCATTTGACCAACTATATAAATATGGTGCCGTTCCATTCACTGGTGTAGCTATAGCCTTACCGTTTGACTGCCCCACACACAATACGGGTGACATTTCAAATGATACTTTGTAATCATTTACTAAGGTTAAATCAATAGAACTTGAAACCACACAAGCGTTATCATCTGTGACAGAAACAGTATAAATTTTAGGTTGTAAATTCTTTATTGTATCATTAGTTTCACCCGTACTCCATAAATATGAATAATCATTTGCAACTGTTCCACCTGATGCTTGAACATATAAAGTACCTTTTGTAACATCATAACATACATCAGCATCTATTTTTATTGTATGAAGTATTGTATCGGGTTGAGTAAGAGTAATATTATCGGTAGAAGTACAACCATTTTTATCTGTAACAACTAATGAATATATTCCTGCTTTTACATTACCTGTATTTGCCGTAGTTTCACCATTTGACCATGCATAGGTATATGGAGTTACACCTCCTACTGTTGTTGATTTAATTTTTCCTGTAAGTCCATGACATGCGATAGGATTCATTACCGAAACGGTTGTATTTAATTTATTTGGTTGTGTAATTACCACTTGTGCCGAATCTATACAATTATTATTATCGGTTAACACTACCTTATAGGTTCCTGCACCTGCATTAAGTGCTGTAGTATTATCGGGTATAGATCCTCCTGCCCATTTATATAACTGAATAGGATTTGTACCACCTGTATAAACAACTTTTATAGGTAATTCATCACCAAAACAATTTACAGATGCAGGTACTGGATTATTATTTTGTAACACAATACTTGGAACTAATTTTTGCGGTTGTTGTAAATTAAATTCTACAATATCGGTACAACCATTAGCATCAGTAAATGTAATAGTATAATTTCTGCTACCTAAATCTGTTCTTGTTGTATTATTTTTTGTTGAATCATTATTTGGGTCATCCCATAAATACGTATAGCCGGGAGTTCCCCCTGTTGCACTAATCTGGGCTGTTCCGTTTTTATTACCAAAACACAGTGGCATAGTAAAATTATCAACAGAACCTTTTATTGCAGTAGCAGGTTGTGTTAAACTAAAATCAACACTGTCTTTACATTGTTTACTATCGCTTACTATTACCCTGTATGAAGTAGCCGATAAATTTGTTCGCGATGCTCCTGAGCCTCCATCACTCCATGAATATATAAGTGGATCTATTCCATAAGTGGTTGACAAATTTGCTTTTCCGGTTGGAATATCTTTACATTTTAAGTCTTCTTTACTATCAAGATGAATTGCTATTTTATTGGCAGGTTCTGTTATAGTAAAATATGATGTATCGGTACATGAAATTTCATCACTTGCCACTACATAATGATTTCCGGCAGGTAATTGCATGTTAAGAGCCCCCACATAACCATCACTCCATGTATAGGTATATGCTCCGGTTCCATTTGCAGCAATTGCGCTCACACGAGCATCACTTTGTCCTTTACATTCTACTTGTTTTTGAATAGTAGTATTCAAAACCACATCTTCCGGAACAATTGTAGTTGTTGTAGAATTTATTTCGCACCCTACCGCATCGGTAATTTTTACAATATATACATCGGGTCCTACATTATATATCACAGAATCATTGGGATATCCTCCCATACCATTTTGCCACGAATAACTATATGGACGCACACCTCCTGTTACTGCAACATTTACAGTACCAACCGCTTCACCTCTACAACCTGCTCCTTTAATTCGTGATGTGTTTGCATAATAAGGAATTGCTGTTAATACTTTTGTTTGGGTACCTATAGTTTCTTCAGTTATAACATTATTTACATACGCTAAATATGTAACTGTTTGTGATAAATTAAAAAATTCATGTACTGTATTAGTAGTTATCCCCGATGAAGTAATTTGACTTGTTGCAAGATTTATAATAAAATATTCAAACTGACCTACATGACCATTCAATGTAATTTTTACCGAGCCATTTGTTGGTGAGATACACGTTGGATTTTTCCAAGTAAAACTAACTGTTTGAGAAAATCCAATACCTGTAAAGAATAATAAAGAAAATAAAAGTAATATATATTTTTTAGTCATATGTATTATAAATTATTGTAACACACATTTTTATACGGTAATTCAAAAATGTGTGTTCTAATTTTTAAGGATTAATAATCCAAAAAAGTCAAATTTGTGGTTAAAAATACAAAATAAAGAATTTAAAATAGTATATAAACCTATTTTTTTTTAATAATAGTCCGTATTTTTGTCATGAATTTTAAAATTGCATACTATGTCGATACTCAAAACAAAAAATATTGTAAAAAAATATGGGAGCCGTACGGTTGTAAAAGGTGTATCGATAGAATTGCATCAAGGTGAAATTGTGGGGCTTTTGGGGCCGAACGGTGCAGGTAAAACTACATCGTTTTATATGATTGTAGGATTAATTAATCCAAATTCAGGCAGAATTATTTTAGATGATATAGATATTACCAAAGAACCTATATATAAACGAGCTCGCAAAGGTATTGGATATTTGGCGCAAGAAGCATCGGTATTTCGAAAATTATCTGTTGAAGATAACATAAAATCGGTACTCGAAATGACTTCTATGTCAAAAGACGAACAATACGAACGTTTGGAAACTCTCATTCAAGAATTTAGTTTGCAAAAAATACGTAAAAGCTTAGGTATTCAGCTTTCGGGTGGAGAACGTCGTCGTACTGAAATTGCAAGAGCTTTAGCCATAAATCCTAAATTTATTCTACTTGATGAACCGTTTGCCGGAGTTGACCCTATTGCGGTAGAAGATATTCAAAAAATAGTTGCTGCCTTAAAAGATAGAAATATTGGTATTCTTATTACCGATCATAATGTTCATGAAACATTGTCAATTACTGACAGAGCATATTTATTATACGAAGGAGATATTTTAAAATCAGGAAATGCTCAAGAACTTGCCGAAGATGAATTGGTAAGAAAAGTATATTTAGGTGAAAATTTTGAATTACGTTAATTACAAATTACACTTACCGGATTAGCAGGACTTCCAATACCTATAGGTTTTTCAAGCTGTATTTGAAACTCTTCGCCAACTATATCATGAGTTTTAATTTTTGCTATACCTCT
>JAJUFK010000235.1 GCA_029266015.1 Bacteroidota bacterium | reverse complement strand
TTATGTCAAGTGGCAGCATTGATTTCTGCAAACCAGCCTATCGAATGTATTCACCTGTTAGAAATGCGCAAAGTGATTGCAATTGAGGCTGCGGCTTTAGCTGCAATGCGGGCTGAATCTAATGATATAGCCGAGTTCGGTCACATGCTTGAGCAAATGGCTGGTGATATTAATGCTGGCAGGGACTTTAATTATGCCGATAATCAATTTCATTTTTTACTGCTAAAGGCAGCCCGTAATCCTGTTATTATAAATTTGGGACAAAATATATTGCATTTATTACCAAACCCTCATTTTGAACTTGTTCGTCATGATGTAACTACACCCTATTATGCCGAAGTAGACCAAATCTATAATCTTGCATGCCCCGCCTCACCGGTGCATTACCAATATAACGCTATTAAAACCATTAAAACATCAGTAATGGGAGCTATTCACATGTTGGGGCTAGCAAAACGTGTAAAAGCAACTATATTACAAGCCTCAACCAGCGAAGTGTATGGCGACCCTCAAGTTCACCCACAACGCGAAGATTATTGGGGACATGTAAACCCTATAGGCATTCGCTCATGTTATGATGAAGGAAAACGTTGTGCTGAAACATTATTTATGGATTATCATAATCAAAACAATGTAAAAATTAAAATTATTCGTATATTTAATACCTATGGACCACGTATGCACCCAAACGATGGAAGAGTTGTATCAAATTTTATAGTACAAGCACTCCAAAATAAAGATATAACAATATATGGCGACGGTTCTCAAACACGTAGTTTTCAATATGTTGATGATTTAATTGAAGGAATGATACGAATGATGAATTCCGATAGTTCATTTTTGGGACCTGTAAATATTGGTAATCCGGGAGAATTTACCATTTTAGAATTAGCACAAAAAGTTATAACACTTACTGGTTCTCAATCAAAAATTACATTTCAACCACTTCCTCAAGATGACCCAATGCAAAGAAAACCTGATATTAGTTTAGCTCAAGAAAAGTTAAATAATTGGTATCCAAACATTCAACTTGAACAAGGATTGATAAAAACTATTGAATACTTCAAAAAAGTAATATAATTAAAACATAAACTACAAAACATGAAAGGAATAATATTAGCTGGAGGTTCGGGAACACGCCTCTACCCTATTACAAAATGTGTTTCGAAACAATTAGTACCTATTTATAATAAACCAATGATTTATTATCCATTATCGGTACTTATGCTTGCTAATATTAAAGAAATCCTTATCATAACTACCCCCGAAGACAATCCACTTTTTAAAGAATTATTGGGAGATGGTAGCCAATGGGGAATAACACTAGAATATGCTATTCAACCCTCACCCGATGGTTTAGCTCAAGCATTTATTATTGGCGAAGAGTTTATTGGCACAGAGACTGCATGTCTTATACTTGGCGATAACATATTTTTTGGTCATGATTTTGCAAAAATACTTGAACAAAGTAGAAATCTTACACATGGAGCCCATGTATTCGGATACTATGTAAACGACCCAGAACGCTATGGGGTGGTTGAATTTAATGCACAAAAACAAGTTATAAGCTTAGAAGAAAAACCAAAAGAACCAAAATCTAACTATGCAGTTACAGGATTATATTTTTATGACAATACGGTAGTTCAAAAAGCAAAAAATCTTAAACCATCGGCTCGAGGAGAGTTAGAAATAACCGACTTAAATAAATTGTTTTTACATGAAGGTTCATTGCGAGTAAAATTGTTGGGACGAGGCATTGCATGGCTCGATACCGGTACGTATGACAGTTTATTGGAAGCTTCAAACTATATTGCAGCTATTGAAAATCGTCAAGGTCTTATGGTTGCAAATCTTGAAGAAATAGCATATGTAAAAGGCTATATATCAAAACAACAATTATTAGATCTCGCCGAACCACTCAAAAAAAATAGTTACGGACAATATCTTATTAAAATTGCAAACAATAAAGTACTAGAATAATGAATATTACTCCTACTCATATTGACGGTGTATACATCATTGAACCACGTGTATTTTCTGATGCTCGAGGTCATTTTTTCGAAAGTTACAATAAATTACGATTAGAAGAAAAAGGTATAGAATACACCTTTGTGCAAGATAATCAATCAAAATCAAGTTATGGTGTGATACGAGGCTTACATTTTCAAAAGCATCCTCATGCTCAAACTAAACTATTACGAGTTGTTGAAGGCATAATTATAGATGTTGCTGTTGATATCAGAAAATATTCACCAACATATGGGCAACATGTGGCTATTGAATTAAGTGCTGACAATTTCAAACAATTACTTATACCACAAGGCTTTGCTCATGGTTTTTCGGTGATAAGTGAAATTGCAATAGTGCAATATAAATGCACAGATTATTATTATCCTGAAACAGAAGGTGGCATATCATATAATGACACTAGTTTAAGTATTAATTGGCAGATTCCATTAGACAAAGCAATTGTATCTGAAAAAGATGCAAAACTTCCAACATTACAAGATTTTATAACTCCATTTATTTAAACTATGGCTACTATTCTTGTAACCGGTGCGAACGGTCAACTTGGTAATGAATTACAAATATTGGCAAAACAATCAAAATATACATGGCTGTTTACAGATATAGCAGAACTTGATATATGTAACAAAGATGCAATTGAGTCATTTGTAATTTCAAATAACTGCACCTATATCATTAACTGTGCAGCATATACTGCTGTTGACAAAGCAGAAAAAGATACAGAAATAGCTTATGCAATAAATGCCACAGCTCCAAAAAATATAGCAGAAGTATGTGCTAAACACAAATGTTTTTTTATTCACATTTCTACCGACTATGTTTTTGATGGCACAAAGCATACTCCCTATATTGAAACAGACGCAACGAATCCGCAATCTATTTATGGTACAAGTAAATTGCGTGGTGAAAATAATGCTCTCGCATCTAATCAAAATACGTGTATCATTCGCACATCATGGTTATACTCAACGTATGGAAATAATTTTGTAAAAACCATGATTCGTTTAGGTAACGAACGCGACCAATTAAATGTAATTTATGATCAAATAGGAACACCTACTTATGCTCGCGATTTGGCTGCAGCAATAATTCACATAGTTGATATTACAGAAAGTAATGCACAATTTATCCCGGGTATATATCATTACTCAAATGAAGGTGTATGTAGTTGGTATGATTTTGCAAAAGAAATACATGACTTACTAAATATAACTTGCAAAGTTTTACCTATTGAAACGAAAGATTACCCTACTCCTGCAAAACGCCCTCATTATAGCGTTTTAAATAAAACAAAGATAAAATCTACATTTAATATTACAATTCCTCATTGGAAAGAAAGTTTAAAAGAATGTATTACTAAATTACAACAGCTATAACACCCCATATTATTAATGAAACATATAATTATTGCTGCTTTACTATTTGTAATGTTCGCTTGTGAAAAAGAATGCTATGAAGAACGAGATACTTTACCACAATTTGATGCTTCAAAAGTAGTTCCAAATGGTATTTATATTTTAGATGAAACTTTTTCAAAAGATAATATAACATGGAATCTTAAAGATTCTATTGTTACTATTAAATATTCTGACAATGATACTACGTATGAATTTATTTACTCAATAAAAATTACAGGCAATGAAATTACGAATCAAAAGAAATTTTAAAATCTTCGGCATTGTTTGTATAGCCATATGCATAGTTCCCTTATCAATGTTTGGTGATGGAGGTATACCACGCAGAAAGTGCACAAAAATAGTATATTATGATATTCAGCCAACAATAGTTCCTCAAATACAACTAGTTTTAAAACAACTAAAAATAAATGGACAAACACAAAATATAGAATCAATTCAAACTATTATACCTATCCAAAACAATGGATATCGAATGAAACGTTCATATATGGATACCCTTAGAATTCGAGATATGAATATAAACCAAGACAATACACAAATTACTAGTTTTGGTATTATATATAATAATGCGTATATGTATACCCCATTTGTAAAAAAGT
>JAJUFK010000299.1 GCA_029266015.1 Bacteroidota bacterium | reverse complement strand
GGAGTTACAACTATACATATACCTTCTTTTGCTAAACCTGCAATTTGAAACGTTATTGATTTTCCTCCACCGGTAGGCATAAGTCCAAGTGTATCTAGACCCGAATGTACACTTCTAATTATGTCAAGTTGAAGAGGTCTAAATTTGGTATATCCCCAATATTTTTTTAATATGTTTTCAAAAATTTTCAATTGCTACTATGATAAGTTTTTAAGGTATAGTATTGTATAATACTATAAAAATAGTAAAAAATACTATATTACTTATATAATGGAATAAAAAAGTGAAAATTGCTTATTGAATTCTAATAATTTCTGCGCCTATAGCATTGAGGCGTTCATCAATACGTTCGTAGCCACGATCAATTTGTTCAATATTGTGTATAGTACTAGTTCCATCGGCAGACATTGCTGCTATTAAAAGTGCAACTCCTGCTCTAATATCGGGAGAAGACATGGTTGTAGCACGTAATTTCTGTTTATTTCCTAATCCAATAACTGTTGCTCGGTGTGGGTCACATAATATTATTTGGCAGCCCATATCTATGAGTTTATCAACAAAAAACAATCTGCTTTCAAACATTTTTTGATGTATCAAAACACTACCTGATGCTTGTGTTGCAACAACTAATAAAACACTTAATAAGTCAGGAGTTAAGCCGGGCCAAGGAGCATCTGCAAGGTGCATTATAGAACCATCAATAAATGTAGGAATTGTATAGGAGTTTTGTGAAGGAATATAAATATCATCATTTCTTTTTTCGAATTGAATTCCTAATCGGGCAAACGATTGCGGAATAATTCCTAAATTATTATATGATACGTTTTTAATAGTTATTTCTGAACCGGTCATTGCTGCTAATCCCATAAAACTACCAACCTCTATCATATCGGGTAATATAGTATGTTCGCATCCTCCTAATTCAGTAACACCTTCAATAGTTAATAAATTTGAAGCTATTCCCGATATTTTTGCTCCCATAGCATTTAGCATTTTACACAATTGCTGTATATATGGTTCACATGCTGCATTGTAAATAGTGGTAGTTCCTTTTGCCAATACTGCTGCCATTATAATATTTGCCGTTCCGGTAACCGATGCTTCATCAAGTAACATATAGGTTCCTTGTAATTGTTTGGCTGAAACAGTAAAACTACTTGTTTTTGCATCAAATGTGAACGTTGCACCTAAATTTTGAAATCCTATAAAATGTGTGTCTAATCGTCGTCGTCCGATTTTATCACCTCCGGGACTTGGAATAAATCCTTTGCCAAACCGAGCCAACAATGGTCCTATTATCATAATAGAACCGCGTAAACTAGTACTTTTCTCTAAAAATTCTTTTGAATTGAGGTAATCGAGATTGATATCTTTTGCTTGAAAAGTATAGTCATGTTCATTAATTTGGGTTACTTTTACCCCTAAACTCATAAGTAATTCTATAAGTCTTAGGACATCACTTATACGAGGAATGTTGCGAATGGTAATATTTTGTTTACTTAGTAATATAGCCGATAATATTTGCAGTGCTTCATTTTTTGCTCCTTGCGGATAAATATCGCCTCGCAATTTTTTACCGCCTGTAATTCTAAAAACAGCCATTTATTTGCGTTTGTTATTTTTTTGTTTGTTGTTTTTTTGTTTATTATTGTGTTTTTTGTTGTTGTGATTGTTGTTTTGTTCTTTGGCAACACTTACATGCATAAGTTTAGTTTCTTCAGATAAATTGAGTTTGCCATGTGAAAGTTTATATAAATCATTTATTATAATTGAATCATTTACCGATTTTTGATTCCATGCTATATATGTTTTTTTCATATGGTTAGCAATCATTTTTATCAGTACATCTTTATCGGGGCCATCTTCAAATTTTGAAGCTGCTTCTATTAATCGTTCAATTATTAGTCCGTAATGGCGGAATTTTATTTTACTGGTGTTGTATTCTAATTTATCGGGAGGAGGTAATTCAGAAGCTTTTGTTATAGGATAGGGGAAGTCTATATCTAATTTATGTTCGCACAATTCTGCCAAAAAATCCCAAATTTTTTGTTTATAATCTTTAGTTTCTTTTACTAAAGGATTCATATTAGTCATAATAGCTACAAGTTCGTGAGCAGCTTCGGTTCTACGTTGGCGATCTTCTATTGTAAGTAGGTGTTCTGCCATCATTTGCACATTTCTACCGTATTCGGGTAAAATTAGTTTTTTTTGTGTAGTATTATACTCCATATATATCTGATATTATGATACAAAAATACGAAAAATATTGAAAGTTTAATTGGTAATTATTCTACAACTTTGAGCTTAGCGAATTTTAATAATAATTTTTTTTCGCCCGAAGCAGAAAAATGTATATGTGCTACCGAGTCAGGGTATTTACCAATGATTTCTTTGACAATACCTTTCCCAAATGTTGCATGTATAATTGTTTGCCCCGATTGTATTTTTTCGGGAGCATCTGCTTCAAAATGTTCTATTTTTATAGGTTTTGTTGACTGTGTAGGTTTAGTAAATGAATTAAATGTTTGAGGTTTTATTTGTTTTTTTTGATAATCAAATTCATTCAAAAAGCTATAATTATTGCTTGAAAATCCTTGGATTCTTTTGTCTTCTAAGTATTTAGAGTCGATATCGTTAATGAATAGACTTGGTTTACATATTTCTAAATTACCCCATTTTCTACGCGAACTGGCATAAGATAATGTTGCTGTTTTTTTTGCACGAGTAAGAGCAACATAAAATAATCTTCGTTCTTCTTCAATTTCGTGAGGATTGTTTTTATTCATTGTAGAAGGGAATAACCCGTCTTCAAGTCCTACTATAAAGCAATGTTCAAATTCTAATCCCTTGGCAGAATGAACAGTCATAAGGGTAATTTTATTCAATTTTTCGGTTTCATCTGAATCTATATCTGTAAGCAAAGCAATACGTTCTATGTAATTATGTAGATATATTTCTTCAGTTTCTTGTTCTACGGTTTCTTTTATACCATTGAGTAATTCTTGTATATTATCAAATCTACTTTTACCTTCTATACTAGTATCTGCTTTTAATTCTGCATAAATGCCTGATTTTTAAATAATTCGTGAACCTAATGAATATTCATCGGCAATTTTTAAATCTTGT
>JAJUFK010000023.1 GCA_029266015.1 Bacteroidota bacterium | reverse complement strand
ATACGATTGGTGTTGAGCCAATAAGACACCTGACATAGAATAGATTTGAATGTTGAAATTTTTTTGTTGAAGATTTTTAATAGTAAAACTTCCGGTATTAGGATTTGGCATAATAGCATACAGAGGTAAATCAACAATTTCTGATGGATATGTATAAGGAGAAATTTTATTGTAAATTTCAGATGTTATTGATTCCGATTTTTGTAATGAATAGGGAATTCCGGAATAGCAATTATTTGAAGAAATTAATTCAGCAGGATTTGTATACTGATACCTCCATTGTGTGTTAATTTCTGCTTTGAATGTAGAACCTTTTTGTGCCGAAAAACCAGGTTGTAACGAAATTGATTCGCTTGCTGTATATGTAATAGTTTTATCGGCTGGAATAGTACAATTTGAAACGATTTTGCGTGTATGAATATTTGGAAAATAATTTGTGCAATTCACCGTATAAGGTTCTGAAGGTGGGGCAAAACATAACCAATATAAATTATGTAAAAGCATATAGTCAATACCATTATATACTCCATTATTCCATGCGTTATCAATTTTTACACGATATGGATCAGAACCATCAGGTTTCGGGTTTAATTCTTTAATTTGTCCACTATTAGTCAATCTATTATCAACACTCCAATTAATTACCCGATACTTATCTGGGCCATAATTTACTGGACCGCAAATAGGAGCTTCGTTTAGTAAATTTTCGTAGAAAGATAGTAAATTTTTGGAACTTTTATATTCATTAAATACTTGTAAATCTTCATAATTATCGTACATCCCTTTCTTCATTTGATATTCTACTATAAGTTTGCGTATGAGAGGTAAATGTTCTAGTTTTGATGGGCTTTTGCCAATATCAACAAAAAGAGTAGCTAACAAAGCGTGCATAATAGTACCAGCAGCATAATTTGAATATATAGTGTTATTGCCGCCAACTGTTGCCAAACTAGAATGAGGTGTGCGAGATGACCATATTCCTGCAAATCCATTATAAAAATAAAACCAATTTTCGCGACCAATTTCTTGAGATGCACCAAAATGCAAATTTGGGTATTCTGAATTTTTAATAATAAAATTTCCTGCTTCAGCAAATCCATAGTTAAAGCCATCAAGATTACCGTTACCTATAAGAATTTCTTCAACTGCAGCTCCATCAACAGCCATAAATCCAGTTACTGGGTTCATAATTCTCCAAGTGGGAGTAGTCATAGTTCTCCATTCTCCAGGGAAACAATCACTAAAAAGTCCACATGGATAATAAACTCGATTCGTCATGTTGTAATGCATGTGTTTTATCATTCTAAAAGTTATATCTTTTACTTTTTGTTGAATAATGGGGTCGTCAACAAGCACATATACTAAAGCTAAATTGGGCAAATAATTCCATACATTATCTTTACTTTCTTCATACGGCATGTTTCTTCCATGCCCCATGACAAATGTAGAACGTACTTCACCATATGATTTTAAATAAGGATATCTCTCAATAAAATCTTTGCCAATATCATCACGAATAAAAAAACCATTCAAATCGCCTTCTTGATATTGATTTGTGTTTGGTATTTGCGAATAATAATTATTTGTATTTGTTCCAGTCCCATCCCCTGAATTACGTATATTTGGTAATTGTCTAAATTGGCATTCAGCAAATTTATCAAGTCGTTCAACAGCTTTTAGAGCATACAATAATTCATTGCGTGTTTGGGTTACATCCATGGTATATTTTTGTAAAAGAGCATATTCCGTTGCTAACATTCCTATATAATATTGTAATCCATCGTTCCCATCACCTATAGTTAAACCTTTTCTATTATCACCTTCATAAGAATGATAAAAAAACGGAATATTAGTTCCAAATTCATCATGAGGGCTAATTACTATAAAATGTTTTCGCAATCTGTCTCTGTATAGCCAGTATTTTTCTAAATTTTCTTGTGTAGTTTGTGCGTACATGTGATTACTTACAAAAGTGCTACACAAATATAGTAGTATTATAATTATTTTTTTCATAATTTCTTTAGAATTACATGTTATTTATCTAAACTATCAACTTTTGCATTTGTAGCTTCAATTTGTTTTTGTAAATCAATAATATACAATGTAAGCTCTTCTATTTTTTTAAGGAGTATCGCATTCATTTCGGCTACATTTATACCTTGTTCAGCTACTTGTTGTTCGGTAGGTACTTCAGGTAAATGGCTATGTTGTGCTATAAATAATTCTAAATTTTGTAAACTCATTAATGCATAATCTTTTTTGAAAACATAATCAGGCCATTGTACACTTGCAACAACATCTATAGATTCTGCCCATATTTTTTTAGTTCGTAATTCTCCATTTCCATACAATCTAAAAACAGTTTGACCTGTTGTTGAATTGTTTACAGAAATTATTCTACCATTATTTGTTCCTGTAAAAAATATACCATATTTAGCATCTTGAATATTATAGCTTAAAATTGGTCCATACGTTTTTAAATTCATAGGTAACGTAGATGAACCAATTAAAACATCGCTTGGAGTCCATTGTAAAGCTATTTTTTCTATATGTGGGCCATTTACAGAACTTAAATTAGTTCGTTGCCGTATTCCAAGTGCTCCGCCTTTCCATCCATATAATACAGGTCCATCGGTGTCATTATCGGCAAATAGTCGTTTTTGAGGAGCAGATACATTGGTATTGTCTGCTATACCATAATAGCCTAAACCTGCATGAGGGTCGCAACCGTCACGAAAATAAATATCATTGTTGTATAATGCAAGAGGTGTATTGCAGCTTCGTATTTGGTTAATGTTTAAAAAATTACCATCTTGTCCCGCAACTATACCGGCACCTCCCGAAGCATTTGGAGGTGTTGTATTATCTTTACCATTATTTTGTTTTGCAAGAGCTATAGGAAAATAGTCGGTAGTTATATTGTTAGAACATGTAACAATATTAGAACAGTTTAAACAAGTCCATGCCCATGTTGCTGCACTAGGATTTGGAGTGTTTGGCCACACTTCTTGAGTAAGTTGGTATGTAAGCCCCGAAAATGTTACAGTTGTTGGTTTGTCAGCAAACAATGCATAATGATATGGCACCCATTCGCCTGTATAATTTTTTGAAATACTCCATAACCACCCATTATTAGGGTCATAGGGTGTTGAAGGATTAAAATTTGATGAAGGACTCTCGTTTAAATATACTACTGTTACAAGAATTCCATTAATGGTAATTGTAGTTTCTTCGTTTTTTACATACGATTTGTTCGGGTCGTATGTGTCTGCAAAACTAATGCTTGATATAAATAATAATACTGCAAATGCTACTGTGAATATACATGATTTTTTCATAAAGAGGTGTTTTAGAGATTAGTAAAAATGTAATTTTGATGTGTTTGATTAAGCAAAAATATAAAAATGTTAAATAAAACAAACGAAATTGATAAATTATTTTTACTGTTTTTAGCTGTAATCGTTAACAAAAGTGTTGAATTTTGTTTACATGAAAGACGTTCATATAGGTAAACATATTCATACTGTATTTATAAGCAAAGGGCTTACTGTAACTGAATTTGCTAAAAGAATTAATAAATCAAGAGAAAATATATATCATGTTTTTAATCGCAAATCAATAGATACTGATTTACTTTTGAAAATTTCCGAGATTTTGGAATTTGATTTTTTTACGTTGTACATATCAAATTCACATGACAAAAAAGAAATTGAAGTGTTGAAAAATGAAATTCAATTATTGAAAGAGATTAATGTGCTTTTAAAACAAAAGATTATTATTGTGGAATAAGAATTTTATACAACAATTAACACAAACTACCCCAAAGCATTTTATATTGCATATATTGTATGCAATGCCAAAGAAATTTCATCGCACGAATTATCTCAAAAACTCGAATTACGACAAATGACTTGCTGGAGTTTTAAGAAAAAACTTTTAGAATGTGTGCAAAGTCAAGGCGATATAAGTTTCGACAAAAAAATTGAAATAGAGCGAATTATATTGCAGACGTTGTAAGGTTTGATTTTTAGAAACTGTTTGAATTTTATATTTCATAAAATCTCCAAAAAGTTTCTTAAATAATTCTCTAATAAACAGAAAAAATTCTGTAGTTTTATCTGTACTTATTGAATTAATGAAAGTGGAGACGAGAACCCACTCAAAAAAACGGGGCGAAACCGAAAAGTCTTATGAGTAGGAAAATTTGAAATGAAACAAAATGAAAAATAAAGTTGTTTATTTTGCAATCCTAGTGTTAAGTATTACTGTTTCATTTAGTGGCTGTAATGATAATGGAGGACTATCTCCTGCACGTGATATTACTGGTGTATGGTTTGGTACTTTAACTTCAAGCGACAACAACCTAAGTTGTTCTAACATAGCAACAATGGACATGTTATTGAATATTGAAATGGATAATAATAAAAATGTTACCGGATATTTACAAGTGTATTTAGCATCTGGTGCGGTACAAGGTGTAGTTACCGGACATGTAGATGGAGTTCATGTTTATATGACATCGTATATTGGAAATGGATGTATTGATATTCACGGCACATTTACAAGTACCAATATGGAAGGTATGAAAGGTTCATCACCTCCTCCGTATTTAAGTTGTGGAGAAACTCTCAACAATGGACATGGCTCAAAAGGTATAGAATTCCATTTAAAATATATGGGGACAGATTCAACCTTATAGTGTTTTTAGCGAACTCTTCGCCAGAATAAGACAACCAAGTCTTTATGTTTTGTTTTCTTGTTTGCTTATTTTTTTAGACTTGTACTCCTTAAATAAACCATACAATGGATACAAATTGAAAATTATAACGTATCTTTTTCCATTAAAACAGTACGTGCAATTGATTTTATATACTCAATTTTTCAAGCAATTACTCTCAGTGAAAATTTTTAAATAACCGTAAAGATATTTTTATCAAAAAACATGTATCTTTGAACAGTAAATTTTAGATATGCAGAAAGTAAAGTTAAATATTTTAGGATTGTCATTTAGTCAAACACAAGATAATGCCTATGTATTAATTTTAGTTGAAGAAGAAGGCGAACGTCGTATACCTATTATAATTGGTGGAACAGAAGCACAGGCAATTGCCATAGAGTTAGAAAACATGAAAGCACCTCGTCCGCTCACTCACGACTTATTTCGCAGTTTAGCTTTTGAATTCGAAATTTCTTTGGAAGAAGTTATTATTTACAAATTACAAGAAGGTATTTTTTATTCAAAAATAGTAGTAAAACAAAATGATAAGATTGTTGAAATAGATTCACGAACCTCCGATGCTGTTGCTCTTGCTGTACGCTTCAATAGTCCTATATATACCACCGGTGATGTAATTTTACGTGCCGGTATAGTATTAGATTTGGAAAGAAAACATCAAGAAGCTCAAGAAAAAAATGAATCTGAAACTTCTGACGAACAAAATAGTTTAGCTTTTGAATCTGATGACGATTTAAAACATATGCTCAATCAAGCAATTCAAGAAGAAGATTATGAAAAAGCTTCTAAAATTCGTGATGAAATTAAACGAAGAAGCGAAATGCAATAATGATTTATCCATTTCTATCTATTTTTCTATACATTTTAAGCAATTCAAACACATTTGAATCCAACTCTAGTGTTTGTGAAGCAGCATGTTGAATAGAAATTTTTTCAAAAAATCCTTTAGTATGTACAAAATTGAGATATTTGAATATCATAAACCCATTAAACCACAAAAAAAATCGTTTTACAAAAAAATCTTTTGACCGAGAATGTGTATTACATTCTAAAATTTTAGCCTCAAAAACTTCAAGTGAAACATACAGTTGTATAGTATAGTGTAATGATTTATAGAACTGTATACATCTTTCAGAATTACATTTATAAAGTTCATTTATTCTAGTAAAAAAATCATTCAATGGGTAAAAACTGTAGGGATTGTACACATAATATATATTATCAGCACTATTCATAAGGGTTTGCATAGCATAGCCTGTTCCAAAAGGAACACGATGAGAAACCCGCGCAGATGGATATACTGTAGTATTTGTAATTGAGGAAACTTGTTCTGCTTCGTACATTTTTTGTAAAAAATAAAAATCTTCACCTGCTTGACGTTTATTCATTCCACCCTGCCTGCAATAAGCATCGGCACGTACGGCAAAACTAGATCCCACAGTATGATGAGCAAAAGGAAAACCTATAGAGCGCAGCATATAAACATACCATCGTAAGTAAAGCTCATATTGAGCAATTGCAAAATATTGATAATATGATAAATTACCTGATAGCGGGTGTTCGAAATAGATTGGAGCAATACCACAATCGTACGATGTAAATGTTTGATAAATAGACAACAAATAAGACTGATGTACAGTGCAATCTGCATCTAATGATGCAATAATACCCTTATGATTATTGGTATATGCAAATCTATGAGTTGCTTCATCCATAGCAATTTTACGCGCAAAACCTACACCGGCATGTTTATAAGACATATTGGGAACATACACACAATGTAAACGTATAAATTCTGTATTAAAATGATTTATATATTGTACTATATTATTGTATGTTACATTATTTATATAAACTATTTCATTAGGTGCTTTTTCACTGTTATTTACAACTACTATCACTTCTGTTTTACAGGGAGGAGGAATGCAATGTGCCAAACTTTGTAATGTTTCAAGTATATCGGGTTCATTATGACAAGGTATAGTAACAATAATACCTAATTCCGATGAGGGGACTTCGGTAATTATTGGTTCTTGAACACGAAAACGAGAAAAATAAACAGATGCAAACGACATGATTACAGTGAAAAAATTTGTAAAGCATTACTTGAAGTAATTTCTTCTACTAATTCAATTTTACAATTCTTTATAACTGCTATTTTTTGAATTATATATGAAATATACGAAGGCTCATTAACTTTACCTCTATATGGTACAGGAGCTAACCAAGGATCGTCGGTTTCTACTACCATATGTTGTAAATCAATAGCTTCAACAACAGTGTCAACTCCTGAATTTTTATATGTTACAACACCCCCTATCCCCAACTTAAAACCATTATCAATTACTGAATAAGCTTGCTGAATATTACCCGAAAAACAATGAAAAACTCCAATAACATCGGGAAACTTGTGAATACTATGTAATACTTGTTGCCATGAATTTCGCACATGAATAGCAACCGGCTTATGTAATTTTTGAGCCATAAACAACTGATATTCAAATGCTTCTATTTGTTGATTAGTATACGTAGTATCCCAATACAAATCTATTCCAATTTCACCTATCGCACAAAAATCATAGGTCCTCAAATCTTTTTCAAGTAATTCAATCTCAGATTTATAATTACTGTTAATTGAAGTTGGATGAATTCCAATCATTGGTACGCAAATATCGGCAAATTCATTTGATACTTCCATCATTTTATATCTATGCAATGAATCAATATCAGGAAGCAGAATTTTTTGAATACCAATACGTTTAGCTCTATTAATTACATCAAATCTACAAGTATCAAATTCACTACTGTAAAGATGCGAATGTGTATTAATTATCATTTGTTTGTTTATTTTGGCTGTGATGTAATAGAATATCGCACTTCAGGAGTTTCAATATTATGAGTTTGAAGCACAGGACGAATTATACTCATACAATCGAGCATTGCAGAATAAGACTTTTCTGAATCAAAAAAAGACGGGTTATTTTCATATACAGAAACCGGCAACACGTAAAATTGCTTACGAGTATTTACCGTAGGTGTATACACCCAAGTTAGTATATATCCTGCTTTAGTTATTGATACCGAATTCGATTGTTTCTCAAATTCCAGCTCTATCATCATACCACCATCGCGTGGTTGAGTACGTTGATTCGAAATAAAATTACCCAATGAATATACCCTAAAAAAATTATCAGATTTGTACCATTCGGCACGCTGAACCACATGCGGATGCGAACCTATTACCGCATGTACACCCTGATTACGTAAAAAATCGGCAATATTTATTTGTTCTGTATTTGGTTGCAATTCATATTCTACTCCCCAGTGTATAAACATAATAATCACATCAGCATTTACAGATTTTGCTCGAGCAATATCTTCTTTTATTTGCAATGTATCAATCAAATTAATTACAGTACCTTCGGGAACCGGCAATCCGTTAAGTCCATATGTACAATTAAGAAGGGCTATTCGAATACCATTTTTTTCAAAAATTAACGGATACGTTTTTTTTCTTTCTTTCACATTTATAAACGTTCCTGTATGCATTACCCCAATAGAATCTAAAGCTTTAATGGTATTTATAACACCTGTTTTCCCTCTATCGGCACTATGATTATTGGCTGTTACAAAACAATCTACACCATGGGCAACAAGAGCCGATGCCAACGATGCAGGCGAACTAAAAGATGGATATCCTTTGTAAGGAATGCAATTTAACGTAACCTCTAAATTTGCTATTGCAAAATCATACGATGAAATAATTGGTGATATGTATGAAAAACAGGTATCAAATTCATATATCATTTTTTCAGGATTATACGCAGCCTGCAATTGTCCGTCATGACCCATTACATCTCCCATAAACAAAAGACTAACCTTTTGTTGTGAATAACAAATGACTTGTAGAAAAATTAAGAATAATACACTCAATAATCTCATAGTGTTCATTTTTATACTCAACATTTTTTTTACAAGTATATTACATTTTTAGCAAAAAACATAGCAAATCAATCTATGAATACAAAAGCTAACTTATCTACAATTTTTCAACTTTATATAGCATTCTTCGGTTAAATTATATTACTTTGTAAAGAATTTAGAAACAATGTGTCAAAAAATATAAAAACGTACAATTATGGCAGTAGAAATTACCGAAGCAAACTACAACGAAGTAGTAGCTCAATCAGACAAACTTGTAATGATAGATTTTTGGGCAGAATGGTGTGGTCCATGCCGCATGGTTGCTCCTATAGTAGCAGAACTTGCAACCGAATATGAAGGTAAAGCCGTAATAGGTAAATGCGATGTTGACGAAAATTCGGAAATTGCCGTGAAATTTTCTATCCGCAACATACCTACACTTCTGTTTGTTAAAAACGGTGAAGTTGTAGATAAACTTGTAGGTGCTGTTCCTAAAGCAAAAATTGTAGAAAAATTAGATGCTTATTTGTAATATATATTTGTAGCTAAACATACAAATACATGATTACTCTGACCGATATACAACAACATCATGAATTTGACAATTTTGAATTACTGGCTCAACAAATTGTTGAAGGGTTTATTACAGGATTGCACAGAAGTCCTTTTCATGGTTTTTCGGTAGAATTTGCAGAACATAGACTCTATAATTCGGGAGAATCTACCAAACATATAGATTGGAAGTTATTTGCAAAAACTGATAAATTATTTGTAAAACGATACGAAGAAGAAACTAATTTGAGATGCCGTATAGTAATAGACACATCTTCATCTATGCTTTTTCCGTTTGGTAATTCTTCTATATACAATAAATTAGGTTTTTCATTGTATTCGGCAGCAGCACTTATTTATTTGCTTCGCAGACAACGCGACGCTGTAGGTTTAAGCTTATTCAACAATGGTGTGTATGTGCATACCGATGCAAAATTATCGGCAACACATGCGCACATGCTATATAAACAACTATACACTACTCTTCAAGAGTCTTACTCATCGGAATCTTTCAAACAAAACACATCATTAGCTCAGTCGCTGCATCAAATAGCCGAAACCACACATACGCGATCACTTATAATTATCTTCAGTGATTTTTTTGAAAATACTAATTATGAAGATGTATTTGCAGCATTGCAACATTGCAAATACAATAAACATGAAGTGTTAGTATTTCATGTTACCGAACCAAATCACGAAGAACAATTTGCTTTTGAAAATCGCCCACTTAAAATTACTGATATGGAAACAGGCGAAATAATTAAAATTCAACCTGAAACTGTACGAAATACGTTCAAAGCAAATGTAGAATCTATAGTACAATCAATTGCTCACATGTGTACACAATATCATATAGATTACATAAAAGCTGATATTAACCATGGATTTTCACACGTGCTGCTTAATTATTTAATAAAACGCAACAAACTTATGTAAATATTGATCTTTCATCTATACAACAAAGGTTTTTGTCTATATTTATTTGTTTACAAACCAAATACATGTATTTTTACGAAATAAAATATACTATTAATGTTAAACCATATTCGCTTATATTTACTAATAGCTTGTCTCTGTATTATAAGTATATCTTGTAAACAAGAAAAAAAACAGGAAAAACAAAAAACAAAACCTACGGTACAGGTAACGGTTATGTGTGCCGGCAATCAAACTATTTCAAACAGTATACACGTAAGCGGAACAGTACAAGCAAATGAAATGGTTGACTTACACCCCGAAGTAAGTGGAAGAATAACATACTTAAACATTCCCGATGGAGCAAAAGTAACAGAAGGAACCATACTTGCTCGAATAAATGATGCCGATTTACAAGCTCAATTGCAACAAACCAAAGCCCAATTATCATTAGCTCAAGCTCAGGAGCAACGTTTACAACAATTACTTACAGCGCGAGGAGTGAGCCAAGCCGAATATGATGCTGCATATAACGAAGTTCTCAAAATAAAAGCTCAATTACAAGTAATACAAGCAAATATTGAAAAAACCATAATACGTGCACCTTTTTCGGGCACTTTAGGTCTACGATTGGTAAGTCCGGGAGCATTTGTAACACCACAAACAAAGCTATCAACACTTATGCAAACAAATCCTGTAAAAATTGATTTTCAAGTACCTGAATTATACGCTTCATCGGTAACCGTTGGAAGTCATATTACGTGCAAAACACAAGATAATAAAACATATACAGCAACAGTGCAGGCAATAGAGCCATATATTCAAACAAATACACGTAATATATTGGTTCGTGCTATAATTACAGATGCAGTATTATTACCAGGTACATTTGTAACTATTCCATTACAACAAACCAAACAAGCAATTGTAGTTCCTACCAATGCCATAATACCCGATGCCAACAAAAATCAATTAGTATTGGTACAAAATGGCAAAGCACAATTTAAAACCGTAGAAACAGGTATACGAACACCTGAATATGTTGAAATTGTAAAAGGAATTTCTATTGGCGACACAATACTTGTATCAGGCATGCTTTATGTTCGCCCACAAGAACGTGTTATAATTAAAGAAGTTACACATATTTCGATGCCATAATGAATATTTCGGAACTTTCACTCAAACGACCGATATTAGCAACAGTAATGAACCTATTGTTACTCATTTTTGGTATAGTAGGGTTCATACAACTAGGGGTACGAGAATATCCTGCTATAGATCCACCTATAGTAACAGTAACTACAAACTACACAGGTGCTAATGCCGAAGTCATAGAATCACAAATTACCGAACCTTTGGAAAAGGCTGTAAACGGAATACCTGGAATTCGAACTATTTCATCAACCAGTTCAGTTGGAAGAAGCAGAATTTCGGTAGAATTTAATATAGACATTGATTTAGAAACAGCAGCAAATGATGTTCGTGACAAAATTAGTCAAGCCGTAAGAAATCTTCCTGCCGATATTGATGCAGCTCCGGTTGTTTCAAAAGCCGATGCAAACAGTGAATTTATAATTTTGGTTGCTATTCAAAGCAGCACCAAAAGTTTATTGGAGTTAAGTGACTATGCTGAAAATGTATTACAAGATAAATTTCAAACTATACCCGAAGTAAGCGGAGTTAATATTCACGGACAAAAACGTCCTGCAATGCGTATTTGGTTACAACCCGACAAAATGAAAGCATATAACATAGCTTACAACGATATTTCGGCTATTATGCAAAAAGAGAATGTAGAAGCTCCTACCGGAAAAATTGATGGTGTAAATACCGAACTTACCATAAAAGCTGCCGGACGATTTACAACAGAAGATGACTTTAGAAATATGATTCTTAAAAACACACCCGAAGGAATAGTTACCCTTAGTGATATTGCAAAAGTAGAATTAGGACCCGAACGATATGAACAAAGTTGGAAACTTAATGGTGTATATGGTGTAGGCTTATCTATTATACCTCAACCCGGAGCAAATTATATTAGTATTGCCAATGAATTTTATAAACGATTAGAACAAATAAAAGCTTCAGAAAAAGGAGATATAGAATTTACTATTCTCATAGATACAACCAAAAATGTGAGACGTTCTCTCACCGAAGTAAAAGAAACACTCATAATTGCTATATTATTAGTAATTCTTATTATTTTCTTATTTTTCCGCGATTGGCTTATAGCTCTTCGTCCACTTATAGATATTCCGGTATCGCTGATAGCAACATTTTTTGTATTGTATCTTATGGGATATTCTATAAATATTTTATCTCTATTAGGAATAGTATTAGCAACAGGTTTGGTAGTTGATGATGGTATAGTAGTTACCGAAAATATTTTTAGAAAATTTGAAGAAGGACTACCCATACAACGTGCAGCTTTAGAAGGCAGTAAAGAAATATTTTTTGCTGTAATTTCTACATCTATAACTCTTGCAATTGTGTTTTTACCAATATTTTTTATGCAAGGTTTTGTAGGTAGCTTATTTCGTGAATTTGGCATAGTAGTAGCCGTTGCTGTTTTAATCTCCTCATTTGTTTCGCTTACAATAACGCCGGTGCTCAACGTAGTACTCAATTCAAAAAAACGGAATCACAGTACATTTTACAAAAAAACAGAACCATTTTTTGAAGCTTTAGAACAAGGATATAAAAAAATGATAATTGGCTTTGTGAAAAAACGAAAATTTGCATGGGCTATAGTAGGATTTTGTATAGCACTTATTCTCATTCTTGGCAGTTATATTCAAAGTGAACTTGCTCCTATTGAAGATAAAAGTCAAATACGTTTACAAATATCGGCACCGGAAGGAGTAAGCTATACCTATATGATAAACGAAGGAGAAAAACTTTCCAATTTTTTAATAGATTCTATTCCCGAACGTGATTTTTCATTTTTGGCTATTCCCGGTTTTAGTTCTACCGGCGTAAACAGCGGCATGGGTAGAATTGGATTAGTTCCACCCAACGAACGCAACAAAACACAATCAGAGATAGCAAAAGAATTACAACGAAAATTTTCACAATTCAATACTATAAAAATAATTCCGGTTGAAGAACAAACTATTGCCGTTGGACTTGGTTCTAAAGGCTCTATGCCTATACAATTTGTATTACAAAATTTTGATTTTGAAAAACTTAAACAAGGCGTAACTCGTGTAATGGAAGAAGCTCATAACAATAAAACGTTTCAAAACATAGATGTAAACCTTAAATTCAATAAACCTGAAGTTACAATTACAATAGATAGGCTCAAAGCTCGTGAATTGGGACTTACTATAAGTGATATAGCCGATGTAATGCAAAGTGCCTTTAGCGGCCGAAGAATAGCTTATTTTACTATGGATGGTAAACAATATCAAGTAATTAGTCAAGTAGAAGCAAACAACAGACAAGAACCAACCGACATTCTATCATTACAAGTACGCAATAATCAAGGAAATTATATATCATTATCATCGGTACTTACTGTAAGCACCACTGCAAATCCTCCCACACTATTTCATCACAATCGTATGAAATCCGCAACTATATCTGCATCACTTGCCGAAGGAAAAACTATAGGAGACGGTGTACAAGCCATGCAAACTATAGCAAATAATGTTTTAGATGAAAGTTTCCAAACCTCACTCAGTGGACCTTCTCGCGATTTTGCCGAGAGCTCATCAAATACTTCATTTGCATTTATACTTGCATTATTACTTGTATTTCTCATATTAGCTGCACAATTCGAAAGTTTTAGAGACCCTCTTATTATAATGATATCTGTACCACTTGCTATTGCCGGTGGATTTCTTTCATTGTGGATATTTGGTCAAACAATCAATATTTTTTCGGAAATAGGAATGATTACTCTTGTAGGGTTAGTTACCAAAAATGGTATTTTAATAGTAGAATTTGCCAATCAACAACGAGAACAAGGAAAAACCAAATTTGATGCAGTAATAGAAGCAGCAACTCTCAGGCTTCGACCTATATTAATGACTAGTTTTGCAACAATTTTAGGGGCATTACCTATTGCTTTAAGTCTTGGTTCTGCCGGCACCAGCCGCATGTCGTTGGGTATTGTTATTGTAGGTGGATTACTATTTTCATTAATCCTTACACTATTTGTAATACCTGCTATTTATACATATATTTCGGGTCATACATCTAAAAATATGCAATCTATATGAAACACATTAGTTTACTGCTTATTTTTATAGTTTCTTTATTGTGCACATATGCTCAAAAAGCATTATCACTTGAAGAAGCTATACTTTTTTCTGTAGTTTCAAATTATAATGTACGAATAGCAAAAAAGAACGTAACTCAGGCAGAACTAGCAAATAATTCTGCAATGGCAGGAGCTTTGCCACACGTAAATATTACCGGAAATGCAATTGTATCAGATTTTATTGACGACAATAGAGATTTACTGTTTCAAAACTCACTCAATGCCGATATTACTGTATTTAATGGATTTAAAATTATAGCAACTAAAGAACAGCTTCAACTACTCCAAAACCAAAGTAAAATTGCACTGAAAATACAAATACAAAATACTATTGCGGCGGTAATAGAATTATATTACGAAGTACTACGGCAACAATCGTATATAGAAATTTTACAAGCATCATTGGCTGTTGCTCAAGAACGTTTGGCTATAGTAACTAAAAGACAACAAGTAGGATTGGCCAATGATTCTGATGTATTGCAAGCTCAAATAGACGTAATAGCAATTGAACAACAAATAAGTCAACAACGCACACTCATAGCACAAACTAAATTTGAACTTTTGTATACCATGAATAAAACCGAAGAAACTGATATTGTATTAACCGATTCTATTACTGTAGGTAAACTTCCACCGTACGATGAAATCATTACAAAAATAAACACTATTCCACAAATTCTCTATTCACAAATTGCTACTGAAATTGCTAAAACTTCGGCTCGACAAATAGAATCGCAACGATACCCAAGCGCAAAATTGGTTTCAAATTATACGCTACAAAATAACACTAAATCAAATAGTGTAGTTCCCATGGTAGGTATTACCTATACTATTCCTTTGTATTCGGGCGGCACAGTAAAAACACAAATGGCTATTGCACAAAACTCTATTGCAATAAAAGAATTAGAACAGGCACAAGCCCAATCACAAATATTATATCATATTAATAAAACATACGTACTCTATGAACAAACACTACAACAATTACATAAACAAATTGATGCATACGAATATTCAAAACAACTGCTACATTTAGTAATGAAACGATTTGAAGCAAATTTGGCTACTACGCTTGAAGTAAAGGCAGCACAACTCAGTTTTGAACAAGCCGGTTATTTGCTAACAAATCAAAGATTTACAACAAAAATGGCAGAAGTAGAAATATTGCGAACTCTATGTGAAATAGCATTATAATTTCATATACATACACATGTTTATCGGTTAAAAAAGATAGTTTTATCGATTTTATATTGTTCTACT
>JAJUFK010000398.1 GCA_029266015.1 Bacteroidota bacterium | reverse complement strand
TAAATCTTTTGAGGGGTTCAAAACAAGAATATTATCTAAAATCACTGCTCTTACTGTTATTCAGGGAATAAACAAATTTGTTTTTAATAGAAATTCAAATAATCTTAAAATAAATATTGCCTAAATGCACAACGGGTTATATTAGAGATAAACAAAAAACTACTACACCACAGATATCACAGATTCTCACAAAAATTAAAAATAATCTGTGTGAATCTGCGTAATCCGTGGTAGAAAGTAGCTAAAAAATAATTTCACCACAGATATCACAGATTAACACAGATTAAAATAGAAATCAATCTGTGAAAATCCGTGTAATCTGTGGTAAAAACTGTTTGTTTTAAACAAAAAATAGACATACATATTATACTTTGTATTGAATCTATTATATTTGCGTATAAAACTATACTAATGGGGAAACCAATTTTAGAAATTACAAATGTTTCCAAACAATACCGCCTTGGTTATGTAGGTACCGGTAGCCTTGGGCATGATATTCATAGGTGGTGGTGTACTATTCGAGGCAAAGAAGATCCGTATTTAAAAATTGGTGAAGAAAACAATCGTACACAAGTAGGTACTTCGGAATATGTATGGGCATTACGCGATATAAACTTACAAGTACAAGCCGGCGAAGTGCTTGGTATTATAGGCGCAAATGGAGCAGGAAAATCTACATTACTCAAAATTCTGAGCCGTGTAACGGGACCAACTACCGGCAAAATTACCGCACGCGGACGAATAGCAAGTCTTTTAGAAGTTGGCACCGGATTCCACGGTGAACTTACCGGCCGCGAAAATATATACCTCAACGGTGCCATACTTGGCATGACAAAAAAAGAAATAACCTCAAAACTTGACGAAATTATAGACTTCTCCGGGTGCGAACGCTATATAGATACCCCCGTAAAACGCTATAGCTCGGGCATGTACGTACGCCTTGCCTTTGCTGTAGCAGCCCATTTGGAACCCGAAATTTTGATAGTAGACGAAGTACTTGCCGTAGGCGATGCCGAATTTCAGAAAAAGGCTATTGGAAAGATGAAAGACGTAAGTAGCGCACAAGGAAGAACAGTGTTGTTTGTAAGTCATAATATGGCGGCGGTTAAAAGTATTTGTAATCGTTGCATGGTGTTGCAACATGGTAAGATAGTATTTGAAGGAGATACTAATTCTGCAGTACAACAATATTTATCAGGCTTTAAAAAAGCAGCAAACCATAGGGAATGGAAACAAGGCGAAGTTAATCATTCTGAATTTGAATTACTTGAAGCATATATAAAAGGTAAAAATAAAAATTTAGAAGATGCGGTTGAAATTACAGAACCATTAGAATTATGTATTATGCTCATTAATAAAACAGGCAATCATAGAATAGATACCACCTTGCATTTTAAAGACGGTAATGGTGAAAAGATTTTCGTCATTAGTTCTGGAGGATTAGAATCAATACCGAAACTAGGAAAAATAACATTTAAATGCGAAATTCCCGGTAACTTTTTTAATAATGGTACATTTTCTATAGATTTGTATGTGGTAGAAGACAAACGACGTTCGATTTATGTAGACCCCGATTTTTTGGAGTTTACCCTTGTAAACAAAC
>JAJUFK010000321.1 GCA_029266015.1 Bacteroidota bacterium | reverse complement strand
TTTATCTTTTCTGAAAGCTGCTTTGTGTGAAATGCGTAATGAATCCAATTGTGTTATAGTAAAAACAGGTGAAAATATTGGATAATTTGGTGTTAAAACAGTTTTGTCTTCATCAATAATAAATGTTGCACACCTGTCATAATCTGCATGTTTTGCATGGGTGCGTGCAACTGTAAAAGAAATAATGCTTCCTTTAGAATGAACAAATCTGATAGTATCATTCTGCTTATAAGGAACAAATTGAAGTGATTTTTCTGAAATTGTACCCGAATCATAGTTTGTTTTTGAATTGCATCGGCCACAGTCACTAAAATTGTAAAATAATGTACATATAGCTATTATAGCAAGATACTTTTTCATGGGGTTTTGATTATTGTAAATAGTTAAGCAAATATAATTACTTATTTGTAATAATTAAGCTATACCATTTACATATAATTGCATTAAACGTTTTAAAATGTGTAAACGATTTTCCGGTTTTCTGTTGTATGAAAAGTTGCATATCTTTAGTTATATAAGCATAATGCATCCAATCGGCTTGAATCATTCGTTGTAAAACTATGCGCCATGGAAACAAATAACGAATAGAATCTTTTATTTTTTGAAATAGTATATCATGTTTTTTTACAATTAATTCATTGTTTTGAAATGAAATATGTTGCGGTTTGAAATAATACTGTTCGGCAACTATATCATATAAAATCTTATTTTTTCTATATTCATAGGGTACTTGACGATAGAAATTTACTAATTCGCTATCCCATAATGGAAAATAATGTTGAAATCCATAAAAATTGAATACAAACGATGAATGAAAAATGAATTTTGAAAGTTTTTCTTGTATATCCCAATCTTCAATTATTGGATTATATTTATTCTGTATGATAGTGTGTTTGTTTTTGTCTAAAGTGAGAGCAATTCGTTCTTGCAAATGAATTTTCTCATATCTGCTTTTCTTTTTAAAGTAGAAATATTTTGATTCAATATGTGCCGGTATTTCTTCAAAAATTAATTGAGCTTCAATAGTTTTGTTAATGTAACTGCCACCTAAATAATCACCTGAATGCCCCGGCAAAAAGACTGAATCTGATGGGATTAATTGTTTGCGTATAAGTTCTTTTACTGCGTAGTATTCTTGTAGATAGGGCATACTGTATCCTTGAGCTGCACTCTGTAAATATGTTTGTAAATCAGAATTCTCAAGTGATTCTAATTGAATTGTAGTATAATCAATAAAATACCAAGGATACCCTAAAGTTTCAGCAACCTGTTTACTTAAAGGAACTTCATGATTCATTTTACCATACGTAAAGCAAATTACGTTTTTATATTGAGCAGCATATAATAGGCTTACTATAAGTCGAGAATCGAACCCTCCACTAAGTGGAACCACAGCAGTACGATTCTGTAAAAAATCAATAAGGCGTTTGTTTATATTATTATATACTTTGTAGGCTTTTTGCTGTAATTGCTCTATGGATTCAAACAGAAAAGATTTTGGTAAAAAATTACCTGTTTTTGTACGTATATACTCTCCTTTTTCTGTAATAGTAAGTTGTTCCCATGCTTTTGTTTTTAAAATATTTCTGTCTAAAGTTTGGTTGTCGAGTACAAACCCGGCACATTCATATTCTATAAGAGCTTGGGTATTTATATTGATTCCACTTTTTGTTTCAATTAACGTATTCCATGAGTCTGTAATATGCCAAATTTGATTATAATACAAATAAAAAACGGGAAAATAATTAATACTATCAGTAATTATTGAAATATGATTATCAGAGATTTCAATAATTGTAAAAATACCTTGAATATGAGATGAAATATCTTCAAAACTCATAGTCTTTCTCATATCTATAATTGCTTTTGCAGCCTCAAAATCAGAAAATAAAGTATGTGACGTATCAAAAAAATAACCGATACATAGTACATTTTCATGCGAATACCATGAATATGCTTTGTTACCTTTAAGATTAATTATATGTTTCATGAATGTATTTTTGAAAGTATTTTGGAATACAGCATAGTAATTTCTGATTTTGTAATGATAAAATCACTCAATGAAAATGATGTATTGGTATAAAATTTATAAATCACAATAATTGAAGAAATTACATTAGCAACAACTGTTGTAATACATGCTCCTGTTATTCCTAATGATGGTATGAGTAGATATGAACCAATTATTGTAATTCCTAATCCAATAAACGCTTTTATGTTTAAAATTCGTAAAATTCCTAATGCCGAGAAATAATGACCAATAATATTAGAAATAGCTATTGCAAGTATTCCCGGAGAAAGAAGCATAATAATATTTTTGGTTTGAGCAAAGTCTTTCCCAAAAACAATAATGTAGAATGAATTGGGAATAATCATCATAATAAGCACAAATAAGCAGGTTAGAACAAAACAAATTTTTAATGATAATTTTGTTTGTTGAATGTAAGAAATATCTTGTTTTTGAGAAATTATGTCGGAATATAATATTACAGCCAAACTTCTACTTACTGTCCAAATAGCTTCTGAAAAAGTAACGCCTACAGAAAATACACCAACACTCGCAATTCCTTGTAAAGCTTCCAAAAAATAGTATGAAAGACGATTGCTCAAAAAATGTAAGAAAGAATATAATTGAGTTTTCCAACCGTACGAAAATAGCGATTTAAAAGATGTTTTTGATATGGTTACATTTTTAAATTGTAATGGTTTAAAAATTTCTATACTGCTGGTAATAAATAATAAAGTATACGCACAAATTTGAGCAATAAAATATACATACACATCAGTCCATGAAAATACATAT
>JAJUFK010000095.1 GCA_029266015.1 Bacteroidota bacterium | reverse complement strand
AGAGAGTAATTCTATGTTGCTCATGCAAAATCAAGAATTAGAGGAACTTGCCAAACAGTTGCAAGAGGAATCGTTAGAAATATCACAATTAAATGAATCATTGAAGCAAAGTAATATTACCAAAGAACAATTATTTGCAATGATTACACATGATATTTATAATTCTTTTGATTCGCTAGGTATATTGGCAAATAAATTACAATCCTATATTGCTGCAGATTCACATAAAAGACCTATTATTCAAACTATTTCCCAAACCATTTCAAGCCATAAGGAATTACTTAAAAATTTAATAATTTGGGCTAAAAACCAAACTAATAGTATAGATGTAAATTTAGATTCAATTAGAATTGATTCTATAATGCAAGAACTTTTAATTTCTATTGATTCTGTTGCTCAAGAAAAAAATTGTACTATAAGTTTTAAAAATAAGGATACAGAAACGGTATATGCTGATAGTCAATTGGTGTTAATAGCTCTTAGAACTTTAGTATATTCTATCATACAAAATACTGCGTCAGGTAGTTTTATTCTTATATCGTCCGAAACTAAAAAGGAACAGGTTGAAATACAAGTGCATGTTCAGGAAATAGATGAACAACTGTTAATGAATACCTTACAGTTTAAAAAGCAAATAAAAAAACAAAATAATTACTCTTTAGATTCTCAAAATTTGCATATAGTTGTATCTCAGCAATGTATTGAAAAATGCAATGGAACATTTACAATTCACTATTCTAAAGAAAGAGGACTGCATTATAGTATTGCTCTACCTGCACATAATATACCTGTTACAATAGAATCAACTCAAGAAAATAATGTAACACAGTGTCTAAAAATTGCGGTTATTGATGATAATCAGGCAATTGTAAAATTGTTTGAAGATTATTTAAAACATACATATTTAGTTTTTGGTAGTACGAGTCCCAAAGAATTTATCGATACACTTGATATTGTAATGCCCGATATTGTAATTTCAGATATCGGAATGCCCGATATAGATGGCTATAGTATATGTAAAATTATTAAGCAAAAGTATAATATTCCTGTTATTTTAATTTCTTCAAATAGAGAAGACACAATTAAACAATATGCCTATGCATGTGGAGCCAATGCATACATTGATAAACCTGTAAGTAAAGATATGTTGTTTGCTGTTATCAAAAACATGGAGTCGCAAATATTTGCACATGGAAATAAAAATGATACAGTAATACAAGACATTGATGATGAAGCTGTATTTCTTAAAAAATTTGAGCAAATTTTAGTACAGAATTTAGCAAATACGTCTTTTTCTGTTGAAAATATTGCTATGCAATTGAATGTGAGTAGAACTCAATTATTTAGAAAAATTAAGCAAATACATGCCATGTCGCCTAAAGAATATCTAATTAAAATGCGTATGCAAACTGCCGGAGAACTATTAAAAGCAGGAAATGCCAAAATTGTTGAAGTAGCTTATGCTGTGGGTTTTTCTGATCCTTCTTATTTTACTAAATGTTTTATTAAATTTTATGGGGTTTCGCCAAGTGAATACAAGGGCTAATATTTCAGTTATTTTTTGCATATTACAAAATAATTTTTTAGTTACTTTGTAATATAAAAATATAAAAATGAAAATAGCCATACATACACGTTTTTTGGTTAAAAATAAGCTTGAAGGTATAGGTAGATTTACATTTGAAACGGTAAAACGATTATGCGAAAATCATCCTGAACATACATTTTATTTGCTATTTGACCGAATGTATGAACCTGAATATGTGTTTTCATCAAATGTAAAACCTATAGTTGTACCATTTCCTGCACGTCATCCTTTTTTGTGGTGGTTTTGGTTTCATATTCAAGTGCCGCGAGTGCTTAAAAATATTTCTCCCGATGTATTTGTATCAACCGATGGTTTTTTGCCGCTTAATGTATCAATTCCTACAGTAAATGTAATTCACGATTTGAACTTTGAACATAATCCGGAACATGTACCATGGTTGGTACGATGGTTTTATAAAAAATATTTTCCATTGTATGCCCGTAAGGCAACACGTATAGCTACTGTTTCGGAATTTTCAAAGCATGATATTGCCACTACTTATGGAATAGATGTGCACTCAATAGATGTTGTTTTTAATGGAGTAAGCAGCGAGTTTGAGCCTCTTACCGAAGTGCAAAAAACAATTGTAAAAAAAACATATACAGACGGATGTGATTATTTTGTGTATGTAGGGTCTTTACATCCCCGAAAAAATATAGAACGTTTGTTTGCTGCTTTTGAATTATGCAAAAAACAAACTCAAACATCTTGTAAATTAGTTATAGTAGGCGAAGCTATGTTTTTATCAAAATCTATTCAAAAAGCATATAATTCTAATGCTTACAAAAACGATATAATTTTTACCGGCAGAGTTCCCTCACATCAATTGGGGCTAATAGTAGGAGCAGCATATACCATGACGTATGTTCCTTTATTCGAAGGATTTGGAATTCCTATACTCGAGGCTTTTGCATGTAATATTCCTGTTATTACATCGCGTTGTACTTCAATGCCCGAAGTTGCCGGCAATGCTGCACTGTATTGTGATCCGTTGCATACAGAATCTATAGCAGTTGCAATGAAAAAAATATTGAACGATAAGGAATTGTATCAAAAATTACTTGAATATGCATATATACAAAAACAAAAATTTTCGTGGGATAAAACAGCTGATTTAGTATGGAAAAGTATATTAAAAGTAGTATAATTTTTATAAGTATCATTGTTAGTTGTGCGGCATGCAAACGTAATAATTGTATCGAAAAAAAATCGGACAATTGTTATTGTACATATCAATACGACCCGGTATGCGGATGTAATAATAAGACCTATGGGAATGCTTGTGTTGCTCAGTGTAATGGCATAACAGAATTTACTAAAGGAGAATGCAAATAATATGTGGGTAGTTATTGTAATTTTTTCTGCAATTTTTTTAGGGGTGTACGATGTTTTTAAAAAACTATCATTAACACACAATGCGGTATTACCTGTTATGCTTGTTTCATCAACTACCTCATTGTTGTTTTTTATTCCTGGTATTGTATTGTCTGCATTCTATCCTCAAACTGTAGAGGGAACAATATTTTATGTGCCATTTTCAGGAGCTCATACGCAATGGTTAATTTTTATAAAAAGTTGTATAGTACAGGCATCATGGGTGTTTTCTTTTTTTGCACTTAAACATTTACCTATTTCCATAGTAAGCCCTATACGTTCTACAGGTCCTATGTGGACACTGGTTGGGGCAATATTTATTTTAGGTGAAACTTTGACGCCCTTACAGTGGACAGGTGTTTTACTCATTGTAGCATGTTTATATGCCTATTCTTTGGCAGGCAAAAAAGAAGGTATAGTGTTTAAAAGTAATATATGGGTATTGTTTATATTTATAGGAACGGCTTTAGGATCACTTAGTGCATTGTACGATAAGTATTTATTAGCTACATTAGGCATCAATAAAATGGAAGTACAAGCGTGGTTTTCGGTATATCAATGTATGCTCATGATTCCTACAGTATTGTTATTATGGTTCCCTTACAGACATAAAACTGATGCGTTTCAATGGCGGTGGACTATTCCTTTAATAGGTGTTTTTTTGGTATTAGCAGATTTCTTTTATTTTTATGCATTAAGTTTACCGGGAGCACTTGTTTCGGTTATATCTCTTATTCGTAGAAGTGGTGTTATTATATCTTTTTTGTCGGGAGTTATTATTTTTAAAGAGCAAAATCTTAGATTTAAAGGATTTATATTGGCCGGAGTATTGGTGGGTGTATATGTTTTGTATTTGGCTCGTTAAATTAATATCAAAAAATCAAATTTTTTTAATTGAAATCTATACATTTGTTGTGTACAAAAACAGTTGAAACCATGAAAGATATTATACAACTATTTACACAAGAAAGTACAGCGTCAACGTTTGTAATCATTGCTATTATCAGTATTTTAGGTATATTAATAGGTAAAATACCGGTATTTAAAATTAAGCTGGGTATTGCAGGGGTTCTTTTTGCCGGAATATTTGTTGGTCATTTAGGAGCTCATATCAATCATGATGTGTTACATTTTATAAAAGAATTTGGACTTATTCTTTTTGTATATTCTATAGGTATTGATATAGGTCCACGCTTTGTAGCTTCATTCAGAAACAATGGTATTACTGTTAATTTACTAGCTACATCTATTGTTGTATTAGGTTTTTTCATTGCTGTTTTGTTACAGTACATTTTTAATTTAGATGTTGAAGTTATTGCAGGAATTTTAAGTGGTGCAGTTACAAATACTCCAAGTTTGGGAGCAGCACAAACAGTTATAACAGAACAAATACCCAATGGTGTAGAACATGCACCCGTTGCCGGAATGGCTTATGCTGTTGCATATCCGTTTGGAATAATAGGAATTATATTGGTTATGTTTATTCTCAAATATCTTTTTAAGATTTCAATTCAACGCGAAATAGAATCGTACAATAAAGATGTTACAGGATTAAGTGGAGCTATGCATTCGGTACATGTAGAAGTTGTAAATCCAAATGTTATAGGTAAATCAATTGAATTTCTTCGTAAAATGGTTGATACGGAATTTGTAATTTCTCGTTTAAAACGTAATAATGAATTTATAGTGCCTGCCAATACTACAATTATACAACAAGGTGATATTATATATGGTGTTTCAACCGATGATAAATATCCCAAATTGGAAGTTACCATTGGACCTGTACATAAAACAGGTAGGGTAGAAATAACAGGAAATTTAACAATGCGACATGTGTTGGTTACTAATAGAGCTATTTCTGGTAAAACGTTGCAGGAAATTGGATTATCGGAACAATTCCCGGCTAATATTACCCGAATTTTTAGAGCAGGAACAGAAATGTTGCCTACAAGCGAAACAACATTAGAGTTTGGTGACACTGTACGTGTGGTTGCAAATAGAGATTCTATAGATGTAGTTGCAAAATATTTAGGGAATTCACAAAAATCATTGTCACACCCTAATTTAATACCATTGTTTATAGGTGTTTTACTTGGTGTAATTTTAGGAAGTATTCCATTTTTTATACCAGGACTACCTGCTCCGGCTAAATTAGGATTAGCGGGTGGGCCACTTATCATTGCCTTATTATTAGGCCACAAAGGAAGAATAGGTTCTTTTGATTTTTACATGACACCAAGTGCAAATTTATTTATCCGTGAAATGGGTATAGTATTATTTTTGGCATGTGTTGGTTTAGGTTCGGGGGCACATTTTTGGGAAACAATTATACAAGGTGGGTATATGTGGATGCTATACGGAGCTATTATTACATTTGTGCCTATTTTAATAGTAGGTATTGTAGCACGAATGAAACGCATTAATTTTTTAACTATATGCGGTATATTGGCGGGTGCAATGACTGATCCTCCGGCACTTGAATTTGCTAATTCTATGGCACCTGTACAAGCTCAAGCTACAGCGTATGCTACTGTGTATCCTTTTACTATGTTTTTGCGAATTTTATCAGCTCAAATTTTGGTTTTAGTATTATTATAATTCCAATTTTGTAGTTAGTGTTTGAGCAATTTCTCTGAATTGTATTGATACAATAGAATCTTCTTGGAGTGTAATTGGAGTTCCATTGTCGCCGGCTTCGCATATGCTTTGAACTATAGGAACAGAACCTAACAAAGGAATATTTAATCTTTGAGCTAAATCTTGAACTCCGTTTTTGCCAAAAATGTAATACTTATTATTTGGTAATTCAGCAGGGGTAAACCAAGCCATATTTTCTATAATACCCAAAATTGGAACTTGTATACCGTCTTTTTTAAAGAAATCAATGCCTTTCTGAACATCTACTAAAGCAACTTGCTGTGGGGTGCTAACCATAATTGCACCTGTTAAATCTATTGTTTGTGCTATAGTGAGTTGAATATCACTCGTTCCCGGAGGCATATCAAGTAATAAAAAGTCCAATTCTCCCCAGTCTGTATCAGAAATAAATTGTTTTAAAACATTTCCAGCCATAGGGCCCCGCCAAGCTAAAGCATCGGAACTTTTTACAAAAAAACCTATTGACAATAGTTTTATACCATATTGTTCTATTGGTACAATATATTCTTTATCACCTATTTTCTTCATGGTAGGTTGGCCGTGTTCTATATGAAACATTTTTGGTATCGAAGGCCCAAAAATATCTGCATCGAGTAACCCTACGCTATATCCAAGTTGTGATAATGCTATTGCTAAATTAGAGCTTACTGTTGATTTTCCTACACCACCTTTACCCGACGCAATAGCTATAATGTGTGTAACCTGTGAAATTCCACCGGGTTCATTGCTATGGTTTGCTTTGAGTATGGTAATGGGAATTGAAATAGTTCCCGTAAAAGAGATTTCTCTACGAAGAGCATCTTCAATAGTAGGAATTAGGGCTTGCTTATATTTTTCAAAGGTTTGCGGTAATCCTATTTCTATAGTAATATTGTGTATATCAGTTGTAATATTTGAAATTATTCCGGCTTCTACAATATTTTTTGTATCGCCCGGCATAGGAATTTTGTGTAAAATTGTAAGTATTCTATCTTTCATAATTTAAAGTTTATATGCTTGTAAAAATCTATCTTTATTGTGTAAGTCGAGTATAATTGAACAATTTACAAAACCAAATTGTTCAAATAATTCTTTAGTTTCAATACCATAAGCTTCGTTGATTTCGCAAATTAACATGCCGTTTGTTTCAAGTTTTTGTAATCCTATATTAGCTAATGCTTTATAATATTGTAACGGATTGTTGTCGGGGACAAACAATGCTGTATGAGGTTCATGCTCTAATACATTTAAATTCATGTACTTTTTTTCATTAGAGCATATATAGGGTGGATTACTTACAATAGTTGTGCATGTTGGTATTTTTGAATATGTATCAATATTGCACATATCTGCTTCTATACACTGTATCTCAACCGAATGGTGAATTGCATTTTGTTTTGTTACTGCAAGTGCTTCTTTAGAAATATCAATAGCGTAAACCTGTGCTTGAGGTAAATGCTTGGCAAGAGTAATAGCAATGCATCCACTGCCTGTGCCAATATCAACTATAGTAGATTTTTTGTTATTGGAATGAATAATTGTATGTACAAGTATTTCGGTTTCTTGTCGGGGTATTAATACCGAGGGATTTACAAAAAATTCTAATCCGTAAAAATCAGCTTTTTGTCGAATGTATTGAACCGGAGTATGATTACAGAGTTTAGACAATGCTGTTTGTACATAGTCTATTTGGGTATTTGTAAGAATTGAATTGGCAGAAATTACAATATCAGAGTTAGAATACCCTATATCAGAAAGTAATAATCCTAAAATTGCTGAAATTTCATTTTTAGGATATATGTTGTGTAATTTCGAATGAAATTCTATTTTTACATCAGATAATGTCATTGACCTACATTTTTAAGTCAAAAGTACACAATTAGAATTTACATGACAGAAAATATCGACAAAAAATATATGCATATGTGTTTGCAGCTTGCACAGCAAGCATTTGGTAACACATATCCTAATCCTATGGTGGGGTGTGTAATTGTATATAATTCTGTTGTCATAGGTCAGGGATATCACCATAAAGCGGGAGAGCCTCATGCAGAAGTTTTGGCTATAGAATCAGTACAAGACAAATCGCTGTTGAGCCAATCTACATTATATGTTAATTTAGAACCTTGTGCTCATTACGGAAAAACACCACCGTGTTCACTTGCTGTAATACAAAATAATATACCACGAGTAGTAATAGGTTGTGTAGATACATTTAGTAAAGTTGCAGGTAAAGGTATTCAAATGATGCAAAATGCAGGTATTCAAGTTGAGGTTGGAATTCTTGAGCAAGAATCACGAGAATTGAACAAGCGTTTTTTTACGTATCATGAACAAAAGCGACCGTATATAATTTTGAAATGGGCACAAACGCAAGATGGCTTTATTGATATAGCTCCCGAATATAAAATGCACAAAAAAGGTTTGTGGATAACTGATGATATTTGTAAAACTTTAGTCCACAAATGGAGAACCCAAGAGCAAGCTATTTTAATTGGAACTAATACTGCAGATGTAGATAATCCGCAACTTACTGCCCGATTGGTGCAAGGGAATCAACCACTTCGTATTGTAATTGACAGACAAAACAGATTACCCGATAATTTATATGTAAAAGACGGTTCTGTATCTACAATTATTTATACAGAGGAATTACGTAATACTCATAAATACAATGTAGAGTATGTCAATATTGATTTTTCGTTTAATCTATGGCAACAGATATATAATGATTTATATGAAAGAGAAATTCAATCTGTTATAATAGAAGGAGGGGCTCAAATTTTAGAAGATTGTATTCAAAATAATCTATGGGACGAAATGCGTGTTTTTATTGGTCCAATTTCTTTTAAAAAAGGAGTTTTGGCACCAAATATAGAATCATTACAACCACAAAATACCGAAATTGTAGGGAATTCAGTTT
>JAJUFK010000352.1 GCA_029266015.1 Bacteroidota bacterium | reverse complement strand
GGTTGGTATAGCACCATTATTACCTATAATTCAAGATATGAAAGCTGCCGGGAACAAAGTAATATCGGTACTTGCTGCACGCACAAAAGAATTATTGATTTTGGAACATGAAGTACGAGCTTGTTCTGATGAAGTAATTATAATGACCGATGACGGTTCTTATGGACAAAAAGGACTTGTAACCCAAGGAATGGAAGATGTAATACAACGTGAAAAAGTTCACATGTGTGTAACAATTGGCCCTGCTATAATGATGAAATTTACATCAATGCTTACAAAAAAATATAATATTCCTACAGTGGCAAGTTTAAATACAATAATGGTAGATGGCACTGGAATGTGTGGAGCATGTAGAATAAGTGTTGGCGGGCAAACCAAATTTGTATGTGTTGACGGTCCCGAATTCGACGCTCACCAAATTGATTTTGAAGAGATGCTTATGCGATTAGGTGCATATAAAAATCAAGAAGCAGAATCATATCAATCGTATTTACAACAAGTTTAAGCACAACCAATTTATGACATATCAAGACTATTTAAAGGAACAACGCGAACTTGCATGGAGAGCAGAATTGCGTAAACAAATTCCTGCAAAAGAAAGAACAAGTAAAGAACGGGTACAAATGCCCGAACAAGATGCACACAAACGAAGCTCAAACCATGAAGAGGTAAATTTAGGATTAACAGCAGAGATGGCTGTAAACGAAGCTCAACGTTGTTTAGATTGTGTTACCCCCACTTGTGTTGAAGGATGCCCTGTTGGTATAAATATACCGGGATTTATAAAATGTATAGAAACAAAAGATTTTTTAGGGGCTGCAAAAGTTCTTAAACAAACAAATGCATTACCAGCAGTGTGCGGAAGAGTTTGCCCTCAAGAAATACAATGTGAATCAAAATGTTTCTATACAATAAAAATGAATAAACCTGCTGTAGCAATTGGCAATTTAGAACGTTTTGCAGCAGACTATGAACGAGAGTCTGGAACAATTTCGATACCGGAAGTTGCGGCTCCTAACGGGTTCAAAGTTGCAGTAATAGGTTCAGGACCTGCAGGATTGGCTGCTGCAGGCGATTTGATCAAAGCCGGCTGCAAAGTTACTGTATTTGAGGCATTACATGAAATTGGCGGCGTTTTAAAATATGGTATACCAGAATTCAGACTCCCCAATTATATGGTTGATATAGAAATAAACAACCTTAAACAAATGGGGGTTGAATTTATTACCAACTTTGTTGTTGGAAGCACGGCTTCTATACAAGATTTACGCGATGAAGGTTATCAAGCATTTTTTGTAAGTAGTGGTGCAGGATTACCTAATTTTATGAAAATTCCAGGCGAAAATTATTCAGGAATCCTTTCATCAAACGAATATTTAACACGTGTAAACTTAATGGGAGCTGCAAAAAAAGAATATGATACTCCTGTATTTTTAGGTAAAAATGTTGCTGTAATAGGTGGTGGCAATACTGCTATGGATTCTGTGAGAACGGCAAAACGACTTGGTGCAGAACGAGCTATGATTATATATCGCAGAAGCATGGATGAAATGCCTGCTCGTAAAGAAGAAATTCACCATGCCATAGAAGAAGGAGTTGAATTTTTATGCTTAAATAATCCTATAGAATACTTTGCCGATAATAAAGGATATGTAAATAAGATGCGTGTTCAAAAAATGGAATTAGGCGAACCTGATGTCTCAGGACGACGGAAACCGGTTCCAATGATTGGTTCTGAATACGATATTGATGTAGACCTTGTTATTGTAAGTGTTGGAGTATCACCTAATCCTCTTATTCCAAGCAGTTTGCCTCAATTAGAAATGAGCAAATGGGGTACTATAGTTGTAAACAAAGACACTATGCAAAGCAATATACCTGATATATTTGCCGGTGGTGATATAGTAAGAGGTGGTGCTACTGTTATTTTAGCAATGGGTGATGGTAGAAAAGCTGCTCAAGGAATTTTAACCTATTTACAAGAACAAAAAAAATAAGATACTATGATTGATACTTCAGTTAAATATTTAGGTATAACTATTAAAAACCCAATAGTTGTTGGAAGTTGCGGATTAACTTCAAATATTGAAAATCTTAAAAAACTTGAATCAAGTGGTGCCGGAGCTATTGTTTTAAAATCAATTTTTGAAGAACAAATTCTTCAACAAACTAATTTTGAAATACAAGAAGCTCAAAAAAATAGTTTCATTTACTCTACAATGTCTGAAACACTAGACTATAT
>JAJUFK010000199.1 GCA_029266015.1 Bacteroidota bacterium | reverse complement strand
GATACTCGCAATAATATGAGTGAAGAAACAATTGAATTTAGAGTTGTAAATAGTTCCAACATGCAATTATACAATCTGTATACCTATCCAAATCCAATGAAAGATATTGTAACTTTTCATTTTCAACATAATCAAGAATTAGAAACCATTCAGGTAAAAATTTCTATATTTGACAATAATGGTAATTACATACATACTATAAGTAAAACAATAGAAGCTCAGGGATATACAGAACAATCTATATATTGGGACGGAACCACACAAAACGGGTCTCACATATCACGAGGCATTTACCCATATAGTGTAGAATTAATAAGCGATGACGGAAAAAAAGTACGTGAAAGTCAAAAAATAATAGTAATAAAATAACAGAGCATATATACTAAAACTAATGAATTTGAGTTACAATGAAAAAAATTATATATTTGCATTTATTAAACATTGAATTAAACTAATTAAACTCATGAATTACAAACATATTTCAACACTAACTTTAGCATTAATTTTATCGATTTTTTCAATACAAGCACAAGTAGGCGACGAATATCACGGAATTACGAGTCAAAATCTTTCGAAAGAATATAATGTAATAACTACAGCAGTTCCTTTTATGACTATTACTCCCGATTCGCATGCAGGAGGCATGGGCGATGTAGGGGTAGCTACAAGTTCTGATGTGTGGTCGCAAAGTTGGAATGCATCAAAGTATGCCTTGTCAGAAAAAGATATGTCGGCAGGAATTTCATATACACCATGGTTAGAAAACATGGGTATAAAAGACATAAATTTAATATATGCCGCAGGATACAAAAAGATAAAACAAACTGAAGCTGTAGGAGCTTCGTTACGTTATTTTTCGTTAGGTGAAATACCTGCATATGATGACAATGGTAATCCTGCTAATTATACAATTTCACCTAAAGAATATGCTTTTGATGTATCATATTCGCGGTATTTATCAGATTTCTTTGTAATGGGTATGACGGGTAGATTTATATATTCAAACCTTACTGGCGATACCGACCCTGATTATAAACCAGGAAAATCTGTTGCTGCAGATATTTCGGGAACGTTCTTCAAAGATCTAGCAAACAATAGTTTACTAACATTAGGTTTTAACGTGTCAAATTTAGGTTCAAAAATAGCCTATTCTTCATCACAAAAAGATTTTATACCTACAAACTTAAAAATTGGTGCAGGATACAAAATGGATATTGACAATTATAATAAAATTGGTTTCTATTTAGATATAAATAAATTACTTGTACCAACACCACCTAAAAAAATGTATGAAACGGATAGTGCAGGCAATCAAGTTGAAGTTATTTTTGGTAATGACAATGAAGACCTTTCGCCTGTTGCAGGAATGTTTCAATCATTTATAGACGCACCCGGAGGATTCAAAGAAGAGATGAAAGAATTTATTGTTTCTGGAGGAATAGAATACTGGTATAATCAACAATTTGCAATACGCGCCGGATATTTTCATGAAGCAGAAACAAAAGGCGACAGAAAATTCTTTACTGCAGGAGCAGGATTACGTTTAAATGTATTTGGATTAGATTTTTCATATCTTATACCTGTAAATGGCACCAATTCACCTATTGCTAACACATTTCGTTTTTCACTTACCTTTGATTTTGACGGTTTAGCGCAAGAAAGTAAAGGTAGTATGGATAAGTATTAAAAAAACATGAAAATACGTGTAGGGCAAGGCTATGATGTACATCAATTAGCAAAAGGACTGCCATTTATTTTAGGTGGCATACACATACCTCATTCACATGGTATGGTTGCTCATTCCGATGGTGATGTTCTGCTTCATGCTATTTGCGATGCTTTATTAGGAGCTGCAGGTATGCGTGATATTGGTTTCCATTTTCCCGATACGTCTCAAGATTTCAAAAACATTGACAGTAGAATCCTATTACGAAAAACTTACGAACTCATATCGGCTAATGGTTGGAATATTGCAAATATTGATGCAACAGTATGTTTACAAAAACCTAAATTATTGCCTCATATACCTGCCATGCAAGAAACTATCGCTCAAGATTTACAAATAGATATTTCTCAAGTATCAATCAAAGCAACTACAACAGAAAGATTAGGATTTGTAGGAAGAGAAGAAGGTATTGCTGTACATGCAGTAGCTTTACTTTTAGCATAATCTGTATCATTTTACAAAATAAAATATAAATAGTATATTTGAATTATGAAAATATATACTATACATATATATCTTATACTATTACTTGCAACATATTGCACAAAAAAAACCTATTGTCAAGAATATCAAATATTTACAAATGAAAAGCGAGCAGAATACATTCTCAGTTTTTCAAAAAACGTTACATGGCCTACCCCTTCATTTGAACGATTTACAATAGCTATAGTTTCAGGAGATTCATTACTATATTACCGAATGCAGCACCTATGTGATTCTGTAAAAACACTTCACAACAAACCTATCTCTATACATCTATATCATGCTATTTCCTCTGTAAAACCTTGTCAGGTTTTATTTATTCCTTTTTCCAAAAATATTAATTATGAACAATTATATGCAGCTATTCAGCAAACTCAAACATTACTATTAACAGAAAATTTTCCATTTAATAAATCAATGATAAATTTTACTGTTACCAACGGAAAACGAAATTATGAAATAAATGAACAAAGGTTACAAGAAGCTAAACTGAAAGTAAATCCACTTTTACTAAAATATGCAATAAAAACGAAAGAAGACTGGGAAGCTCTGTATACAAAAACAGAAGCCCTACTCGAAAAAGAAAAATCTACAAATCAAGAAAAATCAGAAATTATAGAAAAACAAATACAACATATTACTGATCAAGAAAAAACGATTACTAAACTTACCAATTCAATTGAAAAACAAACCTTAGAATTACAACGACTTTCACGTGCTGTAAACAATAAACAATTAGAATTACAACAAACACTACAACAAATACAAAAACGAAGTGATGAAATAGAAATTCAAGAATTACAACTTGGTTCATTAAAAAAAAATATAAAACAACAACAAGAAATACTCCGAGCTCAGTCTGATTTAATTTATAGCCAAGAAAATACTTTATCATTACAAAAAAGCAAAATTCAATCTCAAAAAATTATTATTTATTTAAGTATTAGCATACTTATATTGATTGCTTTTTTTGGCTATGTGTTATATAGATTATATGCAAAAACCAAACGAATAAATGCTCTGCTCCAGAAAAAAAACGAAGAAATTTACGAACAAAACCAACACATAGCTCGACAAAATAAAGAAATTACCGATAGCATTGTGTATGCTCGTAGGATACAACATGCTATATTACCCCCACAAGAAATAATTACACAAACTCTTTCCGAGCATTTCATATTATTTAAACCTCGCGATATAGTAAGTGGCGATTATTATTGGATGACTCAAATTCAAAATAAAATAATAATAACAGCTGCCGACTGTACAGGGCACGGAGTACCCGGTGCCTTTATGAGTTTATTGGGAATTACATTTTTACATGAAATTGTGCATGAAAAACAAATAACACAAAGCGATAAAATACTTGCCGAATTACGAGAACGCATTATTGAATCGCTTAACAAAACAGGACGAACAGAAGATTATAAAGATGGCATGGATATGGCGTTGTGCGTCATTCATAAAGACACATATACACTTGATTATTCAGGAGCATATAATCCGCTGTATATTATAAGAAATGGTGAATTAATTGAATTAAAAGCCGATAAAATGCCGGTAGGATTATCAGAAAAATCACACGACAATTTTACAATAACTTCATATATTTTGCAATCAAACGATTGTTTATATATGTTTTCTGACGGATATGTTGATCAATTTGGAGGTCCGCAAAATAGAAAATTTATGACAAAACAATTCAAAGAACTCCTTTGCTCAATATACCATAAACCAATGGAAGAACAAAAAGAAATACTTGATACTACTATTGAAACATGGAAAGGTGCTAATGAACAAATTGATGATATAATAGTAATAGGATTAAAAATATAATACTATGTGGGAGCAATCAATCAAAGAATTTGAATTGTTTTTACGATTAGAAAAATCGTTATCATCAAACAGTATTGAAGCCTATTGCCATGACATAGCAAAACTATATGAGTTTACACAAATTCATGCTATTGAAATACAACCTCATCTAATAACTACCGATATTATAAGAGATTTTATATATTGGCTCAACATGTTAGGTATAGCTGTTCGTTCTCAAGCCCGAATATTATCGGGAATCAAAGCATTTTATGCATATTTATGGTTAGAAAAAAAAATAGAAAACGATCCTACTGAACTCATAGACATGCCAAAAATTGGCAAAAAATTACCTGACTTTTTAACTATTCAGGAAATTGACACCATGCTTACATCTATTGATTTTAGTAAAGCCGAAGGTCAGCGAAATAAAGCAATAATTGAAACCCTCTACAGTTGTGGATTACGAGTTAGTGAATTAATAGAATTACGAATAAGTAATTTATATTTTAGCGAAGGATTTATAAAAGTAATAGGAAAAGGCAACAAAGAAAGACTTGTACCAATAAGCAGAAAAGCAATGCTTGAAATACAATATTATTTTGAATCTACAAGAAATCATATAACACCGCAAAAAGGCAGCGAAGATATTGTGTTTTTGAACCGAAGAGGAAAAAAATTAACACGAGTAATGATATTTACTATTATAAAACAATTAGCTAAATCTGCTCAAATCAAAAAAAATATAAGTCCACACACGTTTAGGCATTCATTTGCTACACATTTGGTTGATGGCGGAGCTGATTTAAGAGCGGTACAAGATATGCTGGGACACGAAT
>JAJUFK010000154.1 GCA_029266015.1 Bacteroidota bacterium | reverse complement strand
GAAATCAACTTGTGTTATCATTTTTTGTAAATGAACAGTATCAGGATCTTGGCGACCAGAGTTCCATGAATCATTACCCAATGTTGCAATACCTATTATAATACGTGAGTATGATTCTAATTCTTTTTGTGTTAGTTTACTTCCGGGAAGTATGGTGCAATGTGCAAAAGTAATTTTTTGTGCTATTTCGTATGCTGCTTGTTCCGTATATCCTCCTTGAGGAGCATAGGTTAATAAAATGGTTTCCATAGTTATAATTGTATATCGGTTAATAATATAAGTTGTCCATTTATTGGTTTTACATAGTGTGCAGGATATGTAACACGTGTAGGGTGTATAATTTCCTGTACTATGTTTCTTTTGGACTCTCCGGTTACAATAAACATTACATGTTTGGCATTATTTATTACAGACCCGGTAATAGTTAAACGATTTTGTTGGGTATAAGGATTTTTGGTATTTACAACAAATTGTGGTATAAAGAAAAGATTTTCGTTTCCGGGAAATATAGATGCTGTATGGCCATCGTCTCCTATGCCTAATAGAATAAAATCAAATTGAGGAATACCATTGTTTTGATTAATGTGTTGTAAAAGAGTATGATATCGTAATGCTTCTTTTTGCGGATTCTGCTCACCTTGCATTCTATATATGTGTTGATGAGAAATTGTAAGTGGTTCAAAAAATAATGAGTTAGCAACACCATAGTTACTTTCAGTATTATCAGGAGCTACACACCGTTCATCAACCCAATAGTAGAATGTGTTGTGCCATATTTTACTGTGTTTATATGTTTTAACCCAATATTCAAAAAGAGCTTTAGGTGTATTTCCGCCAGAAAGAGCAATTGTAATGTGTGGTGATTTTTGTAAAGCATTTTGGAACGATTCGTATAAATAATCGCCTATTTGAGAAATTGTATGTGTATATACTATATTCATTATAATTCACAATAACCGCCGTCACTATTTAGATTTTTACAAGGATATCGCCAATCTCCATAACCAACTTTTAAATCGTTGGCTTCTTTAGGACCCCAAGAGCCTGCCGGGTAACCATACAATGGAAAATCGGGATTGTTTTCCCATTCATCTAAAATAGGTTGTACAAATTGCCATGCTAAATCTACTGCATCACCACGTGTAAAGAGTGAAGCATCTCCTTGCATGCAATCATGTAACAACCGTTCATATGCCGAAGGTAGCTCAATTCCTTCTTTTTGAGCATATTTAAAGTTCATGTTTGTAGTTTCAACATCAAAACCTATTCCGGGTATTTTAACTCCAAATCTAAAAGCAATACCTTCGTCGGGTTGAATTCTAATAATAAGTTGATTTTTTGATTCTTGCGTACTTGCAGTTTTTACAAACACAGGATGAGGAATACTTTTAAATGTAATAACAATTTCTGTAACTCGAGTTGGTAAATTTTTGCCTGTTCTTATAAAAAATGGTACACCGCCCCAACGCCAGTTGTCAATAAAAAATTTAAGAGCAACGTAGGTTTCTGTTCTTGAATTAGCAGGAATATCAAGTTCTTCTGTGTATGCTTTTTTTAATATTCCGTCAATATGAGATTGTGTATATTGTCCACGAACTACTTGTCGCTTTAAATTATCGAGATTGAGTGGGCGTAAAGACTGAAAAACTTTGAGCACTTCGTTACGAATAGAATCTGCGTTAAAATTTGTTGGAGGTTCCATAGCTGTAAGAGCAACTAATTGCAATAAATGATTTTGCAGCATATCTCTTAATGCTCCCGAACCATCATAGTAGCCACCTCTGTTTCCAATACCTTCTTGTTCTGCCGATGTTATTTCTACATGATGAATGTAGTTCCTATTCCACAAAGGTTCAAATATAGTGTTATAAAAGCGGGTAACAAGAATATTTTGTGCAGTTTCTTTTCCTAAATAATGGTCAATACGATAAATTTGGTCTTCGTCAAAATGTGAAATTAAATGTTGTTGCAATTTGTGAGCCGAGGCAACATCTTTTCCGAATGGTTTTTCTACTATTAATCGTTTCCATCCGGGAAAACGTTCAGATGAAATGTTGAGTTTTGCTTTGCCTAATCCTGTAACTATTGGTTCATAGAGCGATGGTGGAGTTGATAAATAAAATATAAAATTTCCTTTTGTCTGAATTTTTATATCAATTTCATATAATTGTTCTACAAACAATTCAAGTGATGTATAACTTTGGAATTCGCTTTGGATATAATAGCATAGATGCAAAAAATCTTTTGATTTATCAGGAGGAGTAGAATGATATTTTTCTAGTCCAACGGCTAAATGATTTCTATACGATTCATGATTCATATCACTTCGTCCTACACCTACAATAGCAAATGTTTTTGGCAACATTTTTTTTCTATGTAAATCGTATAATGCAGGTATGAGTTTTCGTTGGGTAAGATCACCCGAACCTCCAAATATTACAAGAATATGTTTGTCTTTTGAATTCATATTATTTAGTTTTTACGGCATGACCACCAAATTGATTACGCATAGCTGCAAGCATTTTCATTGCAAATGATTCATTTTGACGTGATTCAAAGCGAGTAAATAATGATGCTGCAGTAACATGAACCGGTACTTCAAAATCCATAGCAGATTGTACCATCCAACGTGCTTCACCATTGTCGTCAACATAGTCTGTAATAGTCTCTAATTTTGGATCTTCATCTAAAGCATTTTTAATAAGGTCAAGTAACCATGAGCGTACTACACTGCCATGACGCCACAATTCGGCAACTTTCTCTAAATCAGGGGCAAACGGTGATTTTTCCATAAGTTCAAATCCTTCAGCAAAAGCTTGCATCATACCATATTCTATTCCGTTGTGAACCATTTTTACAAAATGTCCGGCACCTGATTCGCCACAATATAAATATCCGTTATCTGTTGCTAAACTTTTGAAGATTGGTTCCAAACTATCACAAGTTTGTTTATTTCCACCATACATTAAACAGTATCCGTTTTGTAATCCCCACACTCCACCACTTGTACCACAATCTATAAATTCTACACTTTTGAATGCAGTGCGTTGTGCCCGAGCCTGAGAATCTTTCCAAAATGAATTTCCACCGTCAATAAGAATATCACCTTTTTGTAATAAAGGTAAAAGTTTGGTTATAGTATCATCTACCGGTTTACCTGCCGGTACCATAAGCCATACAACTTTAGTATCGGGTAATTTTTGAATCATGTCTTCAATGTCGGTAGCAGCAATTGCTCCTTTTTTTTCTAAGTCTTTCACAATAGAAGTATTAAAGTCAAATACTACTACTTCATGTTTGTCTAACAAAAGGCGTTGAACCATGTTACCGCCCATTTTACCTAATCCTATAAATCCTATTTTCATATAATATTTTTTTATTTTGGTATTAGTGGGAGTTACTTATAAAAACATTACACCAAGTAACTGTTTTTTTAGGTATAAATATAAAAAAAAATCCCCGATGTTAAAAACAAAGGGGATTACATTTTTTTTATGATAATTGTTACGATTTCCAATTACCATGTAAATTGCAAAATTCGCGAGCATACACATCTGTAGCTTGAGTGTAAAATATAGCTTCGGGAGTTTCGCCCGGTTGCAAATATTTTCTGTATATTTCATTGCCGGCAATAAGTTCAATCCATTCTATATAGTGTTCTGGTTGCATAGGGTGTAATACTTCACCTACGGTAACTTTGTATCCACCTTCAATTTTAGTAATTACAGGTACATGTTTTTCTGTTGCAGCATCTTTTGAATTTTCTTCAAGTAAATTCATAGATTGACCACAGCAAACTAATTTTCCGGGAGCTTGATGTAATACTTCTACTATATTACCACATAAGCTACATTGATAGATTTCACTTCGTTTTGTCATAGCTTTTAATTGTTTTGTTTTATTATTTTTAGAGTTCTTACTGTTATTTGTTGTAAATCTTCTTTGGTTGGTCTATACTGATGTGTAAATACTGCCTTAACATCGTAATTGCAATCTTTTAAGAATTGTTCAACACCGGGTATGCTTTTACCATTCCAACCATATGAACCAAAAGCCATAGCTTTTCGTCCGCCTTTAGGAGCAAGTCCACGCATGTAAGTTAAAAATCCAACTACGTTTGTCATCATTTCAGAATTAAGTGTAGGCGAACCAACACAAATATATTCTGCGTCAATTACGTCGGTCATTACATCTGATTCATGATTTACTTGTAAATTGCGTAATGCTATTTCATATCCTTCTTGTTCAAAAGCTTCATATATAGCATATGCCATTTTTTCGGTACTTTTCCACATAGTATCATATGCAATTACAACTTTCTTTTTGGTAACATTGCGAGCCCATTTATTGTATTCTTGAATTATTTCTGCAATATATTTTCTCCAAATTACACCATGACTTGTGCAAATGAGTTCTATTTCAAATTTAGAAGCCGCTTCAAGTTCTTTAATTACTTGAGTTGAGTATGGAAGAACGATATTGGCAAAATATTTTTTTGCTTCATATAATGCTTCATCATGAGATACTTCATCGTCGAATCTACCCGATGTTGCATAATGTTGTCCAAATGAATCGTTTGAAAATAAAATTTTTTCTTCCGGCATGTAACATATCATATTGTCGGGCCAATGAACCATAGGGGTAAGTAAAAATTCAAAAGAACGTTTACCTATAGAATAGGTATCGCCGGTTTTAATAATATGGTAATTCCAATTTCCGTAATAATGTTGTTCTAATCCTTTTTTGCCAGAAGCGCACGTTATAATAGTTACATTCGGATTTTTTTCAACAATTGCAGAAATTGCACCTGAATGGTCAGGTTCAACGTGATTGCAAATAATAACATCAATTTTTGCCGGGTCAACAATTGATGAAATTCGGGACATCATTTCATCGGTATGTGTATCTTTTACTGAGTCTACAAGTGTTATTTTTTCGTCAATTATTAGGTAGGCATTATATGTTGTTCCTCGTTGGGTTAAGTACCCATGAAAATTTCGTACACTTAAATCAATTGCTCCTACCCAGTAAATTCCTTCTTTTATATGTGTTGCTTTCATTTTATATTATAAAAATACCCTTGTTTATGTAGTTAATAAACAAGGGTATATGTGTTAGGTTATTATTCTTCAAGTAATACAAAATCTTCTTTTCCTACACCACAAATAGGACAAACCCAATCATCGGGTATATCTTCAAAAGCTGTTCCGGCTGCAATACCACTATCCGGATCTCCCTCTGCAGGGTCATAAATGTAACCACATGGTTCACAAACATATTTTTTCATAATATTCAAAATTAATAGTTTATATTTAAATTACTTATTGTGCTGTTGTTGTAGTTGGGTCAACAAATATGCGTTGAGCCAATTCTTTATCAATCATATACATGCCCGGACCTGTTTCTCCCGCAAGTTTAATTTCGTCAAGTATTGCGCATACTGTTGCTTCTTCTTCAACTTGTTCGTCAATGAACCATTTTAAAAATGATGTTGAGGCATGGTCTTTTTCGTCTTGAGACAATGTATATAAATTATTGATAAGCGATGTAACTTTTAATTCATGAGCGTATACTGCTTCAAATAATTGGATTATTCCATTCCATGAATTTTCAGGTTTTTCAATTGCTTCTAATTCGGGTTTTTGATTGCGTTCTTCTAAATATGCATAAAACTTCATTGCATGAGCATATTCTTCTTTTGATTGAATTTGAAGCCAATTTGCTATTCCTTTGTATCCTTTAGAATTAGCCCATGCAGCCATAGAAAGATATAAATACGATGAATATAATTCTGCATTTATTTGCTTATTCATGCTTTGTACTACTGTTGTTTTCATGATTTCTATTGAATTAAATTATTTCTTTTAGTTTCTCCAAATATACACATTTTTGAATTACTACTATTCTCTTTATTTAATTATATTCAATCATTCTGTCAGTAAAGTATATGATTTCCTTACATTCAAAGAAAAAAATATACATACTTATGTGTTATTTTTGTTATGTAATAGTGTTTTTTTGTATTTAATGAATTGGAATAATG
>JAJUFK010000330.1 GCA_029266015.1 Bacteroidota bacterium | reverse complement strand
GCTTAAGTCTGTAATATAGATATTCTGGATATTTTTCTTTATCTGTATAATTATATTCATGAATAGTATTCGTATTACCAACACCTCTTATTGTATATATTGTTACCCATTTTTTACCATCAACACTTCTTTCAAGTGTAAAATAATCGTTATTTTTTTCACTTGAGGTTACCCATTCTATTTCAATACCAAATTCCGTTGAAATGGCATTAAATTCTAATAATTCAATAGGTAGTGGACTCATGCCATTAGATGATGCTATTGTTTCAGGACTATATGTAGTTAATGGAATTGTTGAGGTAATGTATCCTGTATTGTTATAATTATCAACGAAAGAACCTCCTTTATTTTCCCATAAGGCTCCTTCATAATGTGTAGTTGTAATATCTATTCCCGAATTTACTATTCCACTTCTTATCATATTATTAAAATACATCGTTACATTGCAGGTTGCATCGTTACCCGGATCCGAAATTAAAGCAATTTCCCAATATTCAGTAAAACTTACATGGTTTATTGCTAAACCTAAATTAGAAGGATAAGGTGCTGCACTAAAAATATATTCAACTGAAATTTCTGTCGTTGCATCAAAACCAGCAACAGGGATAATTTGAATTCTAGCCCAAACACCTTTATCACCTGTAGGAAAAGTAAATGCAGAATTTCCCACTTTTTTAATAGGTCCATCAACATGTGCTGTATCTGAACCAATTGAAGAAGTTGAACCGTTATTTAAAGATAAAATATTTGAACTAGAAGTATAAACAATTCCATCAACTAATGTAAGATTATTTATCACTGTTTGCGATTTATTTAAAGTTACTCCTGATGAACTTGAATTATTAATAGTTAAATTATAAAAAATAATTGAATTAGTACCATTTAAATTTTGTGCTTTTGCCCCATTTAATATTATAGTATTAATCGCCGATGAAACTCCTGTAGTAATAGTACCATTATTCGTTATATCCCCACCAACAGTAACATTATACGTAAATCCTGGCCATGCTTTAAATTCTACATTTTCCCCTACAACAAGATTTCCTTGTATTGTTAAATTGCCATTATATACATATGCATATGTACTTGAACTTGCATTTTCTAAAACAAGATTTCCAAAAGTTTGTTTATCTGAATAAAGTAAAAGAACTCCTGATGCCGGATATACAGAGCCATTGTTGCCAAAACGAAAAGTACTAGTTGCACTATACACATTATTAAAAGAATTAAAATTATTTGGTATAATTCCATTATTTATAAATAATGTACTCCCAGAATTCATAGTAACAAAATGCAAGTAATGTAAATAGCCTGTACCGGAAATTGTAACAGTACTATTAGTATCTAAAATAAAATCAGAAAAATTAAAAAAATTTCCAGAAGTTAAACTTACAGATATCCCTTTATCAATTTGTACTTTACATCCATATTGAATAGGTAAAAGTGGAATATTTGCAGCATAATGAAAAATTGATGAATTAGCACTTTGCGAAAAATCGGTTGAAGATGAAGAAAAAGTTCCATAAGTATAAAATTCAGCATTAGGATTCATTTTTAAAGCATTAGTTATTAAAGAATTACGAATATACCATTTGCCACTAAATGTACCGTTTATCCCTGAAGACATATGATTATATATATTAAATCCCAACCCGGCATTATATATTCTAGGACCAATATTTTGAAATACATATGTTGCAGTAGAATTATCAATTTGCAAAGCAGATAAATTAGTAAATACCCCATTAATATTTATAGTATTTCCGGTAGCGCCTGAACCTGTCCAAGTTCCTCCACTTTCAATTGTAATAGAACCATGAAATGATATTGTTCCAACTGTTTGATTTGAAAACACCCCTCCACTTTTAACAATAAAACTTCCTGTTGACAAATAATTTTCACCTACATTAATAACTGAATTACCAGTAACATTTATTGTCCCAAATACTAATATATGTATATCATTTGCTAATGACCAAGAATTGTTAACTGAACAAATTTGCCCTGACTGAACAATAAATATATCTCCTGAAGTTGTAAAATTAGTTGGATTAGTTCCACTTCCATCTGTTGAAGTCCACCAATTATTTAAAATTGATAAATCTGCATTATTAGAATAATATGTAGCTGAAAAAGCTATTTGAAAAACGAATAAAACTAAAATCAATGCACAAAAACGTCTCATAAAAACTTTAAAAAATAGAATTTTCACTTACTACATTATAAATTCTTTTCAATATTTATTTTAATTTAGTAAGAAACTATTTAAATTTTACATTTTAAAGTAATGTAATTTAAATAGTTTCTTAAACTAACATCTGTTATTAAATCCTTATTAATTTCATAGAAACTAAAAAAAATCTAAACTTAAAACTCATGTTAACTATATTATTTCATAATTTGTTTTACAATTACACCATGTGATGTAACAACTTGTACAAAATAATTTCCTTGTACTAATCCAATTGTTGGAACAACTACTGAATTATTACCTTGAGCATTAACTGTAGTTATAACTTTTCCATCTGTACCAACAATTGATACTGATATTATATCTGCAGCTTCAATGGTTACATACGTAGAAACTTTTGTAGGATATACTTTTGCCTCTACTATTACGACGTCATCTATTGAAATAGGCACTTCGTCTTCAGGAATTACAACACCCATAGCTTGAATTG
>JAJUFK010000370.1 GCA_029266015.1 Bacteroidota bacterium | reverse complement strand
TAAATTTGTATTACCAATTGCTCTTTTCCCTGCCGGGAACTATTCAATAAATGCAAAAATTGATGATACTAATAGAATAGAAGAATATGATGAAATGAATAATGAAACAACTGTTGACTTTTTTATCAGTTCACGTGATGTATTACCGGTATATCCTCCCAATTACGCTATAATTCCACAAAATAATCAATTACTTACGGTTTCAGCTGTTGATCCTCATAATCCACCGGCAAGAATTATTATTGAAATAGATACAACAGCCTCATATTCCAGTCCGCTCAAAGTGTCGCAAACTATACAAACCAATGGAAGAGCAAGCATTCAGTGGAATCCGGGAATTACATATATTGAACACAAAGTATACTTTTGGCGAGTTACCAATGCTGATTCTATAAAATGGAATGAGCATTCATTTGTATATGAACAAGGGCGTAATGGTTGGGCTCAAAAACACCCGCATCAATTCATTGAGAATAATTTATCGTTCATGAACTTTAATGAACAGCAAAATTCATATTCTTACTTTACCGTGCCTCGATTAGTTACTGCAAACAATACCGGAAGCTTAGGATACAATGTTTACCCTACAAATTATTTAATTGATGGAGTTCAATATGGTTCAAGTGGTGCCGGCGTAGATGCTATTCACATAGCTGTAATGGACTCAATTTCTCTTATTCCATGGTATTCAAGCCAAGATAACTACGGACATTACAATTATTTAACCGGAGTTGGTGCTCGTTACTTTATTTTTGTAACTTCAAATGCCATATATAGAACAAATATGGCTAAATTTATTCGCGATTCTGTTCCTAACGGTAATTATATTCTTGCATTTAGTTATAAAGATACCCGATTTTCTCTTTGGGAAGAAGAATTGCGTCAGGTTTTTGATGACCTTGGTGCTACACTTCACCGTACTACACCCGATTCATATCCCTATATATTATTTGCAAAAAAAGGCGATGTGTCATATACCAAAGAAACAATAGGTGTAAGCAATATGGATTACATCAGCCAATCTTCGAATGTTGTTTCCAATTATTTTGAAGGAACCCAAAAATCTACAAAAATTGGTCCTTCAAACCACTTTCAAGAATATATTTGGAACATTACTACCGTTCCCGGAGAAATTGCAACATATACACTTAAAGCTATATCGCAACAACAAGATGTATATAGTGCAATTAAACAATCTTCTAACAATCATGATAGACTCGATACTCTTATAAATGCAAAATTATTTCCATATTTAGAATTAGAAAATTACACACAAGATAATTTATTACGTACACCTCCTCATCTCAATTATTGGAAAGTTTATTACGACCCTGTTGGCGAAATTGCTGTTACACCAAAACATATATTTACTCTCTATAACGACACCTTACAACAAGGTGACACATTACGATTAAACGTTTCTGCACAAAATGTAGCTTACGCCAACATGGATAGTGTTCTTATACTATATGAAATTCGTTCTGTCACTAACGAATTAATAGTTGCCAAATATCAACGTGTAGCTCCGGCTTTTGCTCAGCAATATATATATGACCAACTTAACTATAGCACTAAAGGATTAAGCGGTACTTATACTATTCATATTGAATTTAATCCAATAAATCCAAATACAGGCGAATATGACCAATTAGAAAACAGCAGAATTAATAACTTTTTGTATACACAATTCTATGTAAAAACCGATAAAACTAAACCAATTTTAGATGTTACCATTGATAACAGACATGTATCGAATGGCGATTATATTTCGAGTAAACCAACCATATTATTAAGATTATACGACGAAAACCAATATTTACTGCTACAAGATACAAGTGTGTTTTCTGTAAAAATAACCAATGTTCTTTCAGGCATTACTACAACATATTACTTTAATGGTAGTAATTTACAATTTGTTCCTGCTACGGCTAATAACAAAACGTGCTATGCCATATTTACTCCC
>JAJUFK010000300.1 GCA_029266015.1 Bacteroidota bacterium | reverse complement strand
GTGCTATCTGTGGTGAACTATTTTTTAGCTACATTTTTTTACCACAGATTCCACAGATTTTCACAGAATGAATTTTTTTCTGTGTTATCTTTAGTTTACAGGTTTTAAATAATGAGGTAAGGTGGGTTCTGATTATGTGTGAATACTGATTTTTTGTATAAACCATACGTTTACTATAGCCAACAATGCTCCAATTATAAAAGGTAACATTGGGCTTATCATCCACAAAGAACCTCCTATAATAGGAATTACTACTGCAGAAATATGATTAATAGTAAAGCCAACTGCAGTAGAGGGTGCTATGTCGCGGGGAGCTGCTATTTTTTGTAAATAGGTATTTATGCCAATTGAAAAATTAAAGAAAAAATTATCAATAACATATAATCCCGCAACTATCCAAACATTGTTTATAAAGGCATAGCCCAAAAATAATATACATAAACTTACACTTTCTAAAGTTAAAACTACCCGTTCACCATATGTGTTTATAGCTTTTGATATAATAGGGTTTGCAAAATATGTTATGGTATTGTTTATTATAAATAACAATGCAACGTGACTTACACTAAGTTCATATTTTTCAACCAATAGAAAAATTGCAAATACTATAAATATTTGTCGTCGGGCACCACTCAAAAAATTGATTACATAATATAACCAATATGCTTTTTTTAGTACTAATTTATTTTTTTGTGGCGGTATTTCTTTTTTTACAGGATTTTGCATGAGGCTATATATTCCTATGCAAATTACTAAAATGCCTAAACATAAAAAGTTTGTTTGATATGATACATATTGTGAAACAAAGAATACATATATGCCTATAAGTACGTTTGCAAAGGCTCCTAATCCTCTAAGTTTAGCAAATACTGTAGCCGACTGTTGTTTGTTGAAATATTGAATTGTAAGTGATTTATTGGTGGTTTCAAAGTAATGAAACCCTATAGACATTATAAGTGTTGAAAGTAAAAGTCCGTCGAATGTAGTTAAATAACCTGTGATTGCAATTCCTAAACCCATTACAATTACCGACCATGCCGAAAGTTTATGTTCTTTGAACCATAGTAGTAAATATATTGCTAAGAAGGTAAGAAAGCCCGGAATTTCGCGAACAGATTGCGATATACCTATTTGAAGACCATTTACATGAACAATTTCTTTTGCAAAATTGGTAAAAAGAGCCATCCAACCTTGTAAACCCGCTGTAGCACATATTACCAAAACCATGAGGTACGTGTACATAGGGTTTTTCTTTATTTCTTGTATCATATATGGTTGTGTAATAAAAAAAGCCGCACATATACGGCTTTTTTAGGGTGTAAATATTCGTATAGTTTTTTTATTTTTTCTGACTTGTATTTTTTTGATTCGGAGCAGGTTGTTCCTGTTTTTGATTTGTTGTGTTTTGAGTTTTTTTGTTTCGCTCCAATTCGTGATTCAACAAGTCAACAATAGTTTCCGGTGGAATACGTTTAGCAATAATTTTTTTATTTTTGTCTAATACATACGAAACCGGTGTACTGTATATATCGTAATTTTGACGGAAGTTTGTATTTTGATATGGGTCAAATACGTTTATACAATCGTCTAAACCTTTATCAACAATAAATTTTTTCCATTGTTCCATTTCTGTTTGGGTGTAAAACAATATGCAGGCAACACCTTTTTTCTTGAATTCATTTTGAACATAGAGGTCGTGCCATTCGGGAATGTTTTTTTTACAATGCCCGCAATCGGTATCCCAAAAATACAGTACTATATAATCGGCTTGAATAGAATTAAGTTGCATCCATTCATCTTTATTGCTGTATGCCACAAAGTTAGGAGCTTTAATTCCGATTCGGTTTTTAGACATTTCATTGTATCGTTTTTCAATTTTTGCCATATAAGCTGTATCGGCTATTACCTTGGCCGGTAATTTTTTCTTCAAATAATATTGCTCCATTATGTACACAAAAATATTGTCGAGTCCCATATATTTAGGGTTTTGATATTTCATAAACATATGGTGCAGAGTGTAATAATACATTTTGCCTTCGTATCCTTTTTTCTCTTGTTCCAATATTTTGCCCATTAATTTGTCAACTTCGGGAATTATAGAATCAGGAATTTGGAGTAATTCACGATCAAAGTAATTTTCGATTTTCATTTCATATACCGGGGTTCGCAATAATCGACTGTCGCCTAATTGAACTTTGTCGAAGTAGTGATTTTTCATATAGGTATATTTAAATAATGAATCAGTAATTTCACCTTTTTCGTTTCGTGGATAATCGGGAATATCTAATTCGCGTGTACATAATAAAATTGATGACAATAAAGACGTTGGATACGCTTTTATAATACCATCTTCATATGCTATCATTTCTTTGCGAATGGTTTCCAATTGGTTTTGTAATATTTTGATGGAATCGCGTTGAATTTCGCGTTGTTTTTTGGAATATATTGTAGTATCTTTTATATCATAATACCATTTTAGTTTATCAAAAACAGGTTTACGTTTTTTGTATAAATCCGAACTTTTGTTTTGATAGTCAAGAAAAACTTGATTGTCTACACTTCCTTCAAATTTTAAATTTGTAAATAAATCGGCAGTGTCTGTGGTTACTTTAAATTCTTGGTCTTTGTCTAAAATAATTTCAAAATATCGCATGTTTGGCGTTAAAACCAAATATAAGCCGGCGTCCATAAGAGTATCGCGTTTAAATACGCCTTTTCCTTTGCTGTCAACTCTAATAGTATCGGCAACTAATTTTTTAGAACCGTAATGATACCCTAAAATAAGAGTAGTATCTTGTAATCCTTTTACTTGTACTTCAACTCGCATTTTGTTTTGTGCAAATGTTGTTGAAATAATACAAAGTACTGCTAAACTGAGTAATATTCTTTTCATAGCTTTGAATTATTATAGTTTATTATCGTATTCGGTCTATTGAACGCACTAATTTTTCATCTTTTTGTATCCCTTTATATGCTAACCATTCTAAAACTATAGCTATAGCAATACAAATAATTCCGATTTGTGGAATTATAGTAAATTGAATTTCAATAGAATTAAGCATATACCACACGTATCCGATTACTGCTAATATTGCACATTTAAGTATTATACCATATATT
>JAJUFK010000401.1 GCA_029266015.1 Bacteroidota bacterium | reverse complement strand
CTAATCGAGTAGACTGCCGATAGGCATAAGCCTATCGGAGAGCCTCTCACACCACCGTACGTACGGGTCTCGTATACGGCGGTTTAATAAGGTATGGAGCGATATTTTGTGTAGTATTCTTTCATAGATTCATACCCACGTTTTGCAAGGCGTTCGAGAGTTATTGTTGTTACAAGTATTGGGCTTTGGGCTACTGCCCAACCGCCTTTTCTTGTTCGGCTCCACCTAAATGCGTCTGTGGCGTTTATGCCAAGTCGCAGTAAATTTTTGCGTTTACGTTCTCTCTTTTTCCAATTGTGCCAAATAGAAACATCTCTAATCCTACCACTTTAAATCTATTGTGAAATTAGTGTATAAATTGTATGTTTGTAAAAACATATTGTATGCACAAAGCATATTGTTTCGGTCATATAAGTACCGGAAAATTGTATCGTATCAAAGGTGAATATCCACAGGCTAACGGCTATGCGGAATATATAGAAATTCTCGACAATTACTGCGGCGAAGCTTTGAGTACAAGCATTGTATTGCAACGGCTTGGGGTACAAACAACTTTGGAAGGCAACTGGATAGGCGATAATGAAGATGGCAGAAAAACATTAGAATTTATACAAAAAACGGGCATTTCGTGCGATACGGTTCGTATACAACCGGGCTATAGCGGTGTGCACGAAGTGGTAATAAGCGATGCTACAAGTCGCACTGTATTTGGAAGATATTGCGACTTATTGTTTACCACGCCTCAATGGGATATGCCTTCTGCTCAAGCTATTCAGCAAGCAGATGTTGTTACTGCCGACCCATCGTTTGGTGCGGCATCGGAATTTGTTGCCACACAGGCTGCTGCTTATGAAAAACCGTTTGTTGCCATTGACACTCCATATACAAGCATACTTACTCGTCATGCTGCGGTATGCATCATATCCGAGGATTTTTTGCAAAATACATACCCACATGATGATTGGAATCAAATTTTTGAACAATATTGTATACATACCAAAGGACTTACCATATTTACGTTTGGCCACAAACCCTTGTGGTATGGGACACAACACCGAGAATTATTTGCTATAGAACCTGTAGCTCATGTGGTTGACACTGCTGGAGCAGGCGACTCATTTCGTGCCGGTATTATGTATGGTATGGTGCAAGGCATGAATACCTCCGATATGATAGCATGTGCTTGTAAAATAGCAGCACAAGTTATACAAACAAGTCCGGGAGTTATACATTTTAACGCCAAATCGGTATTGTAATATGGAATTTCCTACATCAAAAAAAGAACTGGAACGCTTAGGTTGGGATTATATAGATGTCATTCTTATCAGTGGCGATGCATATATCGACCATCCTTCGTTTGGTGTAGCCATAATTGCTCGCGTGTTAGAAAAACTTGGATACCGGGTGGCTATACTACCCCAACCCAATTGGCGTGATGATTTGCGAGATTTCAAAAAATTGGGAGCACCGCGTTTATTTTTTGGCATTAGTGCCGGAAGCATGGATTCTATGGTAAACCACTATACTGCTACCAAACGCTTACGTTCCGACGATGCATATACTCCTGGCGGAT
>JAJUFK010000018.1 GCA_029266015.1 Bacteroidota bacterium | reverse complement strand
CTGCAATAAAGTTTATTGTAAGAATACTTATAGCAAAAAACAATAATCCAATTGTAAATAATGTATGATTTTTAGTTGCAATAGATGAATGTAGGCTGAGTATAAAAATAATAACAGATAACGGAATTGTAAATCCATATCGAATAGTTTGATATAGAGTACTGTCATGTGATGAATTAAAAAAGTCAAGTATTCCAAAAATAGCATATAATCCTATTGCTAAAAAAATGCAAAGGCGATTAGCTGTGATATAGGTTTCTCTATAATGGGCATGATATTCTTTTTCTATAGTAGCATCTCTAAAAGCTAATGTAACAGGATGTAAATATTCATAAGTTTTTTGAATTTCTTTCATGTTTGGTTACATTTTCATAAATAATTCTGCAATGTGAATATCTGTGTTGGTTGTAATTTTTATATTTTTCTCATCACCTTTGTAACAAAATACCGTATTCCCTGCTTTTTCCCATACGGTGGCATCGTCGGTACAACTTGTATCAAATCCTATCGTATAGGCGTCTAATAATTTTTTTGTGTCAAATATTTGAGGGGTTTGTACTCGTTTTATATGTTCTCTATGAATTACATAATTGGTATCTTTTTCTACATATCGCAAAGAATCAACTGAATCAACAACAGGAATAGCGTTGGAATGAGTAAATGCGTGCGCAAATCCTTGAGCTATTACCTCATATGAAACAAGAGGTCTCACACCATCGTGAATTGCAACAAAACCGTGTGTGGTAATATGTTGTAATCCGGAAAGAACCGAAAAATATCGTTCGCTTCCACCTTCTGCTATTATATGTGGAACATTGCAATTATAATCCTTACATAATTGATTCCAGTAAGCAATTTGGTCTTTAGGAAGAACAACAATGCATATAATGGATTGATTATAATTATAAAAAGCTTCTAAACTATGTTGTAAAATTGGCTTTCCAGCCAGTAGCATAAATTGTTTGGGAATATTGCTTTGCATTCGCAATCCTTTACCTCCTGCTACTATAATTACATACAACGAAGTTTTATTCATTTTTTCAAGATTATATACAAATATACGTAAATTCTTTTGTTATTTTGAATGGTATTATGAAAATTGAAAAAAGAACGCCCTGATATATTGATATACAGGGCGTTCAAAGTAAGGTATTTATGAAGTTGTATTAATTGTCAATTATAATAATGCCGCTTGGTTTTAATTCACCGGTAGGTTGCATTATGCCTTTCCATTCTGTTCCATCATCAAAAACTGCTTTTATTCTCCACATATATTTACCACGAGCTACCTGAGTTCCTTTGTAAGTTCCGTCCCACGCCTTAGATGGTTTACCATTTGTTAAATCAGTTGATTCCCATATTTTTTCATTTCGGGGATTGTAAATTTCAATTTTATATGATTTTAATGGTTGATTTGTTTGAGGTATAAAACCATCGTTATTGTCTAAATTGAATTGACGTGGTACAAAAATAATATGTTTATTAAATGAAACTTCGCGTTGAAGTATTGTGCTACAATTGTTTTTGTCAGTTACTTTTAATGTAACAGTAGTATTTCCTATACCTTTATTTTCGTACACTATAGTTTGGTCGTTAAATTCATTGCCATCTATAGACCATTCTATATTAACACCTTTTTTAATAGGTCCTGTATACATAAATTGGAATTCTGAGTTACCTAATGGAGTCATTTCAAAATCAACAATTGGTTTTGGTAAAATTGTAACAAGCATTGCTGATTGTGATTTACACCCTGTTTCACTATTTATACGTGATACAAAGAGAGTGTCGCGTCCACTTTTTTTCCAATCTACGTTTATATATTTATTTCCAATAAAATCAATAGCATTATAGGTTGTTTTCCATTCATATACAATATTTTTATCAACCGGTTCATCTACAGAATATAATTGTTTTTCTGTGCCTTCGCATACTTTGTTTTTACCTTTTATGATTGGTTCTACATTTGCCTCAACAGTTACAGGTAATTCTATTTTTTTCTTGGTATTTCCTACTTTTACATAAGCCCATATACTATATGAGCCGCCTTTGTTCCACGAAGCAGAAATTTTACGACTTGAAATATATTTTATAATACCATCTTTGGTTTGTAAATTCCATTCAATTTCACTTTCTACGGGTACACCTTCAATAGCATATTCTGCAGTAAGAGCCGAACAAATTTTTGTTGCACCTATTATACGTACTTTTGAAAAATCAAATGTTTCTAAAGGTATAGGAGCACTTACTTCTACTTTGGTATGTTTTTGCTCTATATTATTAGTCATTAATTTTTCGGATTCTGTTGTTGATTTTTGATTTATAACAGGAGCAGTTTTGGTAATTGCTGTTTCTTGAGGTTGTTCTGAAATTATCTGTTTTTGATTAGTATTACTTACTATTTCAATGTTTGTATTTGGAGTTTCTTGTGTCGTTGATTTTTGGAATGGCCAAAATGATACACAAACAACCCCTACAATTGCAGTAAGTGCAGCATAGTAAGCGTTAAATGTAGTTGGTTTAAAAGTAAGAAATCCGCGTAAAAACAATATGTATGAAATTCGATACCATATTTTTTTTGAAGGTTGTATAGCTGTGTTTACAAATGTTTTTTTAAATAATGTTTCAACAGCATGTTCTTTTTCAAGCGAAGACTCTAATGATTCCCACAAATGAGACGGCGGAGTAATCTCTGCATCACGAAATGCTTTCCCGAATAAGTCTTCTATATGTTCCCCTGATTTATGCATCTCAATTGTTTTTAACTTTTGCTATTTCTTCTAATTTTTCTTGAATTATTTTTTTTGCTCTATGAAGTTGTGATTTTGAAGTTGCAATATCTATCCCTAAAATTTCAGATATTTCTTTGTGTTTATATCCTTCTATTACATACAAGTTAAACACCATTCTATATCCGTCTGCCAAACTATGTATTATATTCAACAATTCTTCTTGGGAATATTCAGCTTCATATACTTCTTCATCATTTGTAATTTCTAATTCATTTATTTGATCTATATCTTCTTGATAATAATGTTTTAAGTTTTGATTGTAATGAGTGATTGCTGTATTTATTATAATTCGTTTTATCCAGCCTTCAAAAGAATGTTCTTGCGAGAATTGGTCTATTTTTGTATATATTTTAATAAATCCTTCTTGCAATATATCATCGGCTTCGGCTCTATCTTTTGCATATCGCATACACAAAGCGTAGAGTTTTGATGCATATTTCTCATAGAGAATTTTCTGCATTTTCCGATCATTCTTTATACATCCATCAATTATTTCTTTTTCAGTAAACATTATTTTCTTTGTTATTTATAAGACATATGTTTTTCTAAAATGGTTGCATGGTTCTTTAAAAAAAATATTGCAAGTAATTAACAAAGTTATTAACATGTATGTTAATAGCTCTATTTTACTTTATTGTATCAAATATATTAAAAATATAAATATAATCGTATTGGCGTGTACATCAATTTATTAACAAATACATAATTTGAAATTTTTGATTATGTATGTTATAATATTATGTAGAAAGGATGTTTACTGTAGCTTTTTGTTTGAGATATGACGCAAAGCATCGCGTTTTTTTTTTTTTTCTATATTGTGAGTAAATGCTTCTGTTAAGTTTACGCCGGTTTGATTTGCTATGCATACTAAAACCCAAAAAACATCTGCTAATTCATCGGCAATCGATGCTGTTTCTCCGGGTTTAAATGATTGTTCTCCGTAAGTTCTACTCATTATTCTTGCCAACTCACCAACCTCTTCGGTAAGAATAGCTAAATTAGTAAGTTCATTAAAGTATCTTACACCATGAGTTTGTATCCATTGGTCTACTATTTTTTGAGCTTCTTGCAGTTCCATTATTCTTTATTTTTTGAATCAATTATAATAGTTACCGGACCATCATTGCATAAATCCACTTTCATATCAGCTCCAAATTCTCCGGTTAGAACAGTACCTGATATTTGTTGTTGTAAGGAATGTATAAAATTTTCATACAGAGAGATGGCATGTTCGGGCTTTGCTGCTTTAATATATGATGGCCTATTACCTTTTTTGGTACTTGCATGTAATGTAAACTGACTTACAACTATTACATTACCTTTTACAGCTTCTAAATCTAAATTCATTAGCCCTTGTTCATCATTGAATATACGAATATGAGCTATTTTTTGAGAAAGCCATTGCGCATCTTCTACAGTATCAGCATGTTCTATACCTAATAAAACTAAAAAACCGGTACCAATGGTAGATTTTACTCTACCATGTATGGTAACCGATGCTTTAGATACTCTTTGAATAACTGCTTTCAATGGTTTAATTTATATTTCAGCACTAATTGCTTCTACATCTTTGTTTACTTTTTTTACTAATCCTTGTAATACTTTACCCGGACCAACTTCTATAAAAGAATCAATACCGTCGGCAAGCATATTTTGAACAGTTTGAGTCCATTTTACCGGTGCTGTAAGTTGTGCAATTAAATTTTGTTTAATTACCGTAGCATCTGTTTGTGGCATTGCATTTACGTTTTGATAAATTGGGCATATAGGTGATTGTATATTAGTAGCGGCAATTGCAGCTTCTAACTCTACACGAGCAGGTTCCATAAGAGGTGAGTGGAATGCTCCGCCTACCGGTAATTTTAATGCACGTTTTGCTCCTTTTGCAAGCAATAATTCACATGCTTTGTCAATAGCAGCATTTGTTCCCGATATTACAAGCTGTCCCGGGCAGTTGTAATTAGCTGCTACCACAACGTCATCTATTGAAGCACAAACTTCTTCAACTACAGCATCGTCTAAATTTAAAATTGCTGCCATAGTAGAAGGATTTTGTTCACATGCTTTTTGCATTGCCATTGCACGTTTTGAAACTAATACTAATCCATCTTCAAACGATAAAGCACCTGCAGCTACTAAAGCCGAAAATTCACCTAATGAATGACCTGCAACAGCATTTGGTTGGAATGTATCTCCTAATACTTTTGCTAATATTACTGAATGTAAAAATATAGCCGGTTGAGTCACTTTTGTTTGTTTTAAATCTTCATCGGTTCCTGCAAACATTAAATCTGTTATGCGAAATCCTAATATTTGATTTGCTTTTTCAAACATTTCTTTTGCTACCGGATAGGTTTCATATAAATCTTTACCCATTCCTACAAATTGTGCCCCTTGACCGGGAAATACGTAAGCTTTCATATTGTTGTTGTTTAGTTAATATTTATTATTTTCATTATGTAACTCTTAATTCTATCAATGCAATTGTGTACCAACTAAATGAACAAATTCTTCGCGTGTTTCTTTTTTTGTAAACGCACCGGTAAATGCCGAAGTAGTAGTTGCCGAATTTTGTTTTTGAACGCCACGCATTTGCATACATAAATGGTGTGCTTCTATAATTACAGCAACTCCAAGTGGATTGAGTGTTTCTTGTATACAATCACGAATTTGTACTGTTAAACGTTCCTGAACTTGCAGTCTGCGGGCATATACTTCGACTACTCTGGCAATTTTGCTTAATCCTGTAATGTATCCGTTTGGTATATATGCTACATGAGCTTTACCTATAAAAGGCAACATATGATGTTCGCACATACTGTAAATTTCTATATCTTTTACAATTACCATTTGTTTATATTCTTCTTTGAACATTGCAGATTGCAGTATTTCTTTAGGGTCGGTATTGTATCCCTGCGTAAGAAACTGCATTGCTTTTGCCATTCGTTCAGGAGTTTTAAGTAGTCCTTCTCGTTGCGAATCTTCGCCTAACAGTTCAAGTGCTTGTTTATAGAGCTCTGCTAATTTTTGTGTAATATCGTCGTTGTATTGTTCCACTCGTTGATAGTTACTTTGATGCCGGATTGTTAATCCGTTGTTGTAAATTTCCATAGTTAATTATTTTGTCCTTACGAACCATTCCTCATTTTTTTATAAATTGAGGTTTTGGCAAAAATAAGGTAGTTTTTTTAATATTTACAAATTTTATTTTTTTTCTATTGGACAGCAAATAGAATGATACATTGCAATAAAATTGAGAATTATTGTGCATGTATTTTGTTTTGCTCTGTAATTCTAGTTTTTATTATGTGTCAATGAATGATACTTTTTTCTCATAACAATCAAAAAATGTGTATTTTTACAATAAAAATATAAGCATGAATATAGTTGTTGTATTTGCTTCAGAAGTTGAAGCGCATAATTTTACCATACCTAAAGATAGCAACCATACTATTTCGGTTTTAGTTTCAGGTGTAGGGAGTTATGCTACTTTATATTCATTAACCAAATATTGTATTCAAAATACTCCCGATGTAATTCTTCATGCAGGTATTTGCGGTACGTTTACTACCTTACCTTTAGGGACAGTGGTTCAAGTTGTATCTGATTGTTTTGCTGATGTTGGAGTTCAAGAGCAACAATCATTTAAAACACTATTTGAGATGAATTTAGCTAATGCGGATTTGTATCCGTTTACACAAGGGTGGCTGAACCTTACTGATTATCTATTGCCATTTTTACCACAAGTACATGCTATTACAGTAAATACTATTAGCAGTAGTCCACAACATATAGCAATGTATATAAATACATATAATCCCCACATAGAAACTATGGAAGGTGCAGCTGTGCACTATGTTGCTTTGCAAGAACATATTCCTTGCATACATATACGTGCGGTTTCTAATGCGGTAGGAGATAGGGACAAGGAAAAATGGAATATTTCAGGAGCTGTTTCAAATTTGCATGAGGTAATTCATTCAATAATTGCAGAAATAGAAAATTATTTCTGATAGAGTAGATCATACTACATTTTTGAAAATAGTTTTTTCAAGTAATTCTTTTTTTTTAAAGAGTTAACAATACTATAAAATTATACTTTATTAAATCAAAATTAAAATTTTTACTATATTTGAACCAATTAGGTATTTAGTATTCATTTTTTATATTTTTTATGTATGAGCAATAATTCTCCAACTGTTAAATTTTGTAATGGACAAGAAATTCCAATTGAGCTTCACAAAGTTCGTATAGTACAAAAACTTCATTTGCGTCCTATTGATGAGCGATATGAGGCTATGAAAAAAGGTGGTTTCAATACATTTTTGTTAAACACAAAAGATATTTTTCTTGATATGTTAACCGATAGCGGAACAAATGCTATGAGTGACAATCAAGTTTCGGCAATGTTGCAAGCCGATGATGCCTACGCCGGTTCTCAAAGTTATTACAAAATGGAAGAAGCCTTACAAGAAGTTTTTGGTAAACAGTTGGTATTACCTGTGCATCAAGGTAGAGCTGCAGAAAATATTATATCACAAGCATTTATTAAACCGGGTGATATTATTCCTATGAATTATCACTTTACAACCACCAAAGCTCATATGGAGTTGAATGGAGGAACAATTTTTGAAATTTTTACCGATGAAGGATTAGTCATTAAAAGTTCACATCCTTTTAAAGGAAATATTGATATTCAAAAATTGCAAAAGTTAATAGCTGAATATGGTGCCGAAAAAGTTGCTTTTATTCGAATGGAGGCATCTACAAATCTTATAGGTGGTCAGCCTTTTTCAATTGAAAATATGCGACAAGTATATAACATAGCTAAACAAAACAATATACTTATGGTATTAGATGCCAGTTTAATTGGCGAAAATGCGTATTTTATAAAACAACGTGAGGCAGAATTTAAAAATTCGAGCATTAAAGATATACTTAGAACAATGTGCGATATGGCAGATATTGTCTATTTCTCAAGTCGCAAAGTTAGTTCTACACGTGGTGGAGGTATTTGTACAAATAACAAAGATTTGTATATGAAAATGCGTGATTTGGTTACTCTGTATGAAGGATTTTTAACATATGGCGGTATGAGTATTCGAGAAATTGAAGCAATGGCAGTAGGATTGCGAGAAACGTTAGATGAAACAGTTATTTGTCAATCACCTTCATTTATAAAATATGCTGTTGATGAGCTTGACAAATTAGGTGTTCCGGTAGTAACTCCTGCAGGAGCATTGGGGTGCCATGTTGATGCAGGCGGATTTTTACCTCATGTACCACAAAAAGAATATCCTGCAGGAGCTTTAGCTGCAGCATTCTATATCATATCTGGTTGTAGAGGTATGGAACGAGGAACTATTTCGAGTGTACGTTTAGAAAATGGTGAGGATTTATTAGCAGATGTAGAGTTATTACGTCTTGCTTTTCCACGCAGAGTATTTACGCTTTCGCAAACTATGTTTGTAGTTGATCGTATGAATTGGTTATATAAAAACAAAGAATTAGTTGGAGGATTGCGTTTTGTAGAAGAACCAAAAGTGCTTCGTTTCTTCAATGGTAGATTGGAACCAACCAGCGATTGGCCTCAAAAATTAATTGCTAAATTTAAACAAGATTTTGGTGATAGTTTATAAATCTTTATAATTATTGTTATATAGGGGTTTTCATATATTAATGAAAACCCTTTTTTATTCACCCTTGTTTTTTATAGTTTCACCCAATATTTTGTTTTTTTTAGGTTAATTAATTGTAAAATTTACAATTAGCATTGACACCTTCATTCTTTTATTTGTATTTTTACACGTTGTATTTTAATCTAAAAAAATGAAAAGGTTTTTATTGTTTTATTTGTTTGTTGTTTTTTTCTTTATACAAGAAGTAAGTGCACAGATAACAGATGCCGATTATGTTAAGGCAGGATGGATGACTACGCGTATGTATGGAGGTAATCGTTCGGGTGATGGACCTAATTGGCTCATTATGACGTATGGTTCGGGTAAAGATTTTGTAAAAGATGCTGATGGAGCGTATAGTCTTAAAGGAGGTTGGCACGATTGTGGCGATCATGTGAAATTTGGACAAACACAATTTTATGCAGGCTATGTATTGTTATTAGGATATTCAGCATTCCCTAAAGGGTACGATGATTTTTATACTCAAAATTATAGCGATTATAAAAATGCAAATGACTTTTCGTGGGAAGGGAAAAAAGGAATTCCAAATAAAATACCTGATATACTTGATGAGGTAAAATATGCAACCGATTACTATATTCGTTGTATACCTAACGGTACAACATTTTATAGTCAAGTAGGAAACGGTAACTATGATCATAAAAACTGGGTAACATCTGTAACTATGGCAACCTATGCCATTACCGATGGTGGTGAAGCCGGAGGCTCAAGACCTATTAAGAAAAATCCCGATGACGGCTCTATGGTATCATTTTGCGGTGCTACGTTAGCTCTCATGTCAAGAATGTATCGTCCGTTTGATGCTGCATATGCAGATTTGTGTTTGCAACATGCCTTGTATGCGTATCAGTATGCATCAGCACACAAAACTAATGCTGGTGGAGGAACAATAGAAGGGAGTTTTTACAATCCCGATAATATGTGGCAAGATAATTATGTGTGTTTATTGGCAGAATTATATTATGCAACAGGACAGGAAACATATAAAACAGAAGCGTTATCGTATGCTTCGGTAATTAAAGATGGTGGTTGGGTACTTGATTATGAAAATTCGGAAGATTTAGCATTGTATCATTTAGCTAAATTTGGAAATGCTACCGCATTATCAGAATTAAATAAAAGTTGTACCCGATACAAAAATTCTCTTTCGGGTGGCGTAATGCAAGTTGGTAGTACATGGGGACGATTGCGATATACTGCTAGTGCTTGTTTTGTTCTTGCATTACAACATACGTTAAACAACGATGGGTTAATACACAATGCTCTCAAAAGTTCTGTAGATTATATTTTGGGAGTAAATTCTCAAAATCAATCATTTGTAGTGGGATTTGGAACCAAATCGCCGCAAAAACCACATCATAGAAATGTATTTATGAACGACAATCAAAATTATACTATTCCCACAAAGAACAAACAACACGGATATTTAGTTGGAGGAGTATGGACAGGAACATTTCCCGATGATATAAATAACTATCAAACAAGTGAAGGAGGTATTGATTATAATGCCGGTTTAGTTGGAGCATTAGGATATATTAATTCTATAAAATCGCCGGTAGATCAATCAAAATTTGGTATAAAATATTGTGCCGTACCAAATTTAGGTCCCGATAAAAGTTTATGCGGGCTAACATCTATTCAGTTACAAACAGGTTTGTCGGCAACTAATAGAACATTTACATGGCAAAAAGATGGAGTAAATATAACAGGAACTGCACCCAATTTAACAATTACAACAGCAGGTACATATAAAGTAAATGTTGATTCTGCAGGTTGTAAAACTTCCGATGAAATTGTAATATCAGCAAGCATACCTGCTATAAATTTAGGAAACGATAGAGTAATAAATGGAACAGTAACGTTAGATGCCGTTGTTGTTGGTGATGGATTGTCATATCTGTGGAAAAAGAACGGTGTTACAATGGCACAAACTACACGAACTATTAATGTAACAGAAGCCGCTACATATTCTGTTACAGTGAGTGGTAGTGGATGTACATCGCAAACAGACGAAATAGTTTTACTCGCTCCACCGTCAATTGTGCAAACTACAGCTGCAATTACTATTGATGGAACCAAAGATGCCGCATATCCTAATGGAACAGCTATTGAAAAACAATTAGTTGGTACACCTACAGCTGCAAATTTGTCGGCAAATTGGAGTGCATTGTGGGATAACACTTATCTTTATGTATTTGTAACGGTTACCGACAATGATAAACGGAATGACTCCGGTACCAGTTGGTGGGAAGATGATGGTATTGAATTATTTGTTGATGGCAATAATAACAAAGCAACATCATATGATGCCAATGATTTTCAATGGGGATTTGTGTGGAATAGAACTACGGCTATAGCGGGAAGTAAAAATCCTGCCAATTCATTAACCGGAATAACATTCAGTATTGTTGCAACTACAGCAGGATATAATATGGAAGCTCGTATTCCGTGGACAACTATTGGAGTAACACCATCAGTAAATAAATTGATTGGGTTTGATATAGCGGTAAATGATGATGATGGCGGTGGTATTCGAGAAAATAAAATTGCTTGGAATGCTACCGCTGATGAAGGATGGCAAAATCCAAGTTATTTTGGTGAAGTAAAATTAATTGCAGCTCCTCCTCAACCTGTTTCGCAAACTTTTGCTCTTACGGCAGGGTGGAATTTAATTTCGTTCAATGTATTGCCTGATAATACTTCAATTAGTTCAGTATTTGCATCAGTAAATGCGTCAGTTGTTAAAACCGATGGTGGGTTTTACGCTTCCACATTGCCGGATCAATTACAAAGTTTAACTGCAGTTGAATTAGGGAAAGGATATCTGGTAAAAGTTCCATCTAATGCAACACTTACTATAACAGGTACAGTAACAAATCCAACACAGTTAGTCAATCTAAAACAAGGATGGAATCTTGTAGGAGTTCCTGCATTGGCAAATCAAACAATACTTTCAAAAACAAATGGAAAACCAATAAGTACCGTAAAATCTTTTGATGGCTTTTATACCCCAGGTGGTTCTACAAATAGTATTACGAATTTTGTGCCGGGTAAAGGTTATTTTATTCAAACTACTGCTGCTACAACTATACAATGGTAGTTGTTTCAAAAAGAAAATATACAGGAGAAAGAATACTCTCTTATATATAATGTTATTAACACTGAATTGTGAAAAAAAAGTAGAATTGTATTTTGATTCTCCTTCAAAAAGGATTATATTCGCAATTTTAGAATTAAATGCAGATTTTGAAGTAGGGTTTTAATTTTGTAAGTTGAGAATTTAGTTTTTAGAGTATTTCATGAAATTACGATATATATTAGCAATTCTTTTAATTCTTTCAATTACATACATTGGATATACATTTCAGCCAAGTAGTGTGCCCTATATTGATAATTTTATAGTTGAAGAAGTTATAGAAGAACCTGATTATTCTCTTGAAATTGCCGATTTTTTAGAATCGTACAAATCATATTTTGAATATAAATTTCATGAATATGGTTCAGTAGGAGGGGCTCTTGCAATTGTATATAAAGGTCAAGTAGTGGTTTTAAAACCTTATGGGGTAAAAAAAATACATACTACAGATTCTGTAGATGTAAATACTGTTTTTAGATTGGCTTCTGTATCAAAAGGTTTTGCCGGGGTATTATCATCAATTCTTCATCACAAAAAAATAATACATTTAGATACTACTGTAATTTCATATCTTCCTGATTTACAATTAAAGAAAAAAGAGAATCAACAATTACTTACAGTAGAAAATCTTTTATCGCATACTTCAGGCTTAGTTTCGTATTCATTTGATCCGTATATAGAACGAGGTGTAAGTTTTTCGAAAATATATTCAAATTTAAAAATTGCAAATATTAGTTCCAAGCCAGGAGAATTGTATGCATATCAAAATGTAATGTTTAGTTTGGTTGATACAATTATACATAAACAAACAGGTAAATCATATGAAACTGTTCTTAAAGAAATGATATTCAACCCTCTTGGAATGATAGATGCTTCAGTCACATTTGACGGATTTACAAGTACTCAAAATTATGCGTATCCACATAAGGGATGGAAAAATCATGTGGCAGCATTACCATTAAATAACAGATATTATGAAACAAAGCCTGCTGCAGGTGTAAATGCAAGTATAACCGATATGAGTAAATGGTTGCAGGCTTTGTTAGGATATGCACCTGAAGTTATAGATTCAACCGTGCTCGCCGATATTCAAACACCGCGTATTCCAATTCGTTCTAAATATAAATATTCAGGAGCGTTATGGAGTGGCGTAGATTCTAAAGAATATAGCTTAGGGTGGCGTGTATTTAACATGCATGACACAAAGGTTATGTATCATGGTGGTTTTGTTGAAGGTTATAGAGCCGAAATAGCATTTTGTCCAGAAAAGAAAATTGGTATAGTTGTATTGTTAAATTCGGCAAATACTCTTGCAATGGAAGCAATACCTACATTTTTACATTCGTTTTTTGAATATTCACCAAAAGTGCCTCAAGTTATATCGCCTTTAACAGCTCAAAATCAGACGAAAGGATTAAAGCCTCATGCTTTTTGATTAATGAAATGAATCATTTCAAAAATATTCGCAATACAGATTTTTGTTCCATAAAATTGTGTAAGTTTACACAAAATTTGGTAAGGTTTTGAACAAAATCAATATCTAATCAAAAAAGAATAGTGTAGAGATATGTATATAGAAATAATGGATACGACTCTTCGTGATGGAGAGCAAACAAATGGAGTTTCATTTACCGAAAAAGAAAAATATAGTATAGCAAAACAATTATTGACCGAAGTTAAGGTAAATAGAATTGAAATTGCTTCGGCACGTGTGTCAAAAGGAGAATTTGATTCTGTTCAAAGAATTATGGATTGGGCACGAAAAAATAATTACTTAGAACACATAGAAGTATTAGGATTTATTGATAATCATGAATCTATAAATTGGGTACACAAAGCAGGCGGTATCTGTATAAATCTTTTATGCAAGGGCTCATTAAAACAGCTTACCGGTCAATTACGCAAAAAACCTGAAGAACATATTGCTGAAATAAAAGAAAATATAGCGTATGCTGATTCTCTTGGAATATCGGTAAATGTATATCTTGAAGATTGGTCAAATGGTATGCGTAATTCACCGGAATATGTATATACTTTGATTAATGAATTAAGCAAAACATCAATTAAACGATTTATGTTACCCGATACTTTAGGAATTTTGAATCCTAAAGAAACGTATACGTTTTGCAGGACAATACGAAGTATGTATCCTCATTTGCATTTTGATTTTCATGGACACAATGATTATGATTTAGCCGTTGCAAATTCATTAGCAGCTGTTAATGCCGGATTTCAAGGTGTTCATACTTCCATTAATGGTTTAGGAGAACGTACCGGAAACACGGTTTTATCAAGTATTGTTACGTGTATTCACGATCATGCACATCTTAAAACAACTGTTCAAGAAATGCAACTCAACAAAATTAGTAAGTTAGTTGAGTCTATTTCAGGAATTAGAGTTGCATACAATATGCCTATAATAGGCGAAAATGTTTTTACTCAAACTGCAGGAGTACATGCCGATGGTGATAAAAAAGGTAATTTATATTGTACCGAACTTATGCCCGAACGGTTTGGAAGAGTAAGAAAATATGCTCTCGGAAAAACATCGGGCAAAGCTAATATTGAAAAAAATCTTGAAGAATTAGGATTAGAACTTGAACCTGAAATTATGAAATTGGTTACCCAAAAAGTTGTAGAATTGGGTGACAAAAAAGAAACTATTACAACCGAAGATTTACCCTATATTGTTCGTGAGGTTCTTGGTACTACTCAAATAGAAGAAAAAGTGTACATTGAAAATTATTATGTATGCAATGCAAAAAATTTAAAACCCGTAGCTACTATTAAACTCAATGTAAATGGTGAAGTTTTTGAAGAAACCAGTGCCGGTGATGGACAATATGATGCCGTTATGAATGCGTTACTCAAAATTTATTCTCATTTACATATACAATTACCAAAATTAACAGATTATTTGGTTACAATTCCTCCCGGAGGAAAAACTGATGCGTTGGTAGAAACTATTATTACTTGGGAAACTGAAAATGGCACTTTCAAAACTCGTGGTTTAGATTGTGATCAAACGGCAGCTGCAATTAAAGCGACTGTACGTATGTTAAATATGATATAATTGTATGAGCATAATACGAATAGGTATTATACTATGTTTAAGTTTTGCTTATTCCAAAGTTATTGCTCAAAAACCCACAGTATATCTTTTCCCGGGACAAGGATCAGATTACCGAATTTTTGATTCTATTCAATTTGATTCATCGTATTCGGTAGTGCATATTCAGTATGCAATTCCTTCAAAAGGAATATCGCTTCGTGAATTTTCTTATTCTCTCATTTCTCAAATAGATAGCGCCCGTCCAATTATACTCATTGGTGTTTCTATGGGCGGTATGATTTGTTGTGAATTAGAGTCTGTATTAAACCCAATTAAAACTATTATAATTTCAAGTGCTAAATGTTCTAACGAATTACCGTTTCGCTATACATTTCAGCGGTATATACCTATATACAAATTATTTCCAAAACGAATACTGTATTGGGGGGCATTACTAATGCAACCCTTGGTAGAACCGGATAGAAAAGTTTGTAAAGCTACTTTTAAGGCAATGCTTAAAAGTAAACATCCTTTGTACTTAAAGCGTACTATTGCTATGATTGTTACTTGGGATAAGTACGAATGTAATACAAAGTCAATTATTCATATTCATGGCAATAACGACCATACACTGCCTGTACGAAATATTACTGCGGATTATTTTATTCACAATGGTTCGCATATGATGACATTGACTCGTGGACATGAAATTGAAACTATTTTAAAACAACTTCTTGAGCATTGAAAAATACCCTAAACGTGTTTCTCTAAACCTTAAACCGTCGTTATATATTTTTTTCGGCATTTTGTTTTTCATTCATCGTGAAAAAATTGTATTATTGCAGTATGAGAAAATTGCAATTTGTTCAGGAATTTATAGGTTCGTATTTATTAAAAATACAAGCAAAAAAGGTTGTGCGTGAACTTCAAGCATGCAATTTTGAACATGCTAAAACAATTGGAATTGTATATGATGCAATTGACCAAGAGCAACACAAAAAGGTAGCAAGTTTTGCTGCAATGCTTATGGAAACGTATGGTTCTCAGGTACAAATGGTTGGTTTTGTATCAAACGCAGAATTAACTTCTGCTTTTTCGGGGCAGTTTGGTTGTAAATATATTACCAAAAAAGATTTTACTTGGTATGGCGATGAACAAAATTGTATTATATCTGACTTTATAAAAACTCAGTTTGATATATTAATAGATATTTCTGTGGAAAGTATTTATCCATTATTATATATTACCCAATTATCTACTGCAAAATTCAAAGTTGGTAGATTCTGCGATAAAAATATGCATTTAGATTTACTCATAGATGTTAAAAATAATGAATCTATTGATTATTTAATTAATCAAATACATGTATATTTGTCAATGATAAAAGTTAACAAATAAGATACATATGGCTTATACAAAATTTGAGGGAACCGGCGTTGCGCTTATTACTCCTTTTACGAGTGATAATCAGGTTGATTATACAGCATTAGGGTTATTAATAGAACATGTAATTCAGGGAGGTGTTGAATTTTTGGTAGTTTTTGGTACTACCGGAGAACCTATTACAATAAACAAACAAGAAAAAGCTGAGATTTTAGATTTTGTGTATGCTAAAGTTAATAAACGATTACCTATAGTTGTAGGTTGCGGAGGCAATAATACTGACGAAGTGGTTGAGGCAGCATCTCAAATAGATTCATCGCGATTTGATGCAATTTTATCTGTTGTTCCTTATTACAATAAACCAAATCAGCGTGGTATGTTTGCTCATTATAAAGCAGTTGCCCAAGCAAGTGTAGTGCCCGTAATTGCGTATAATGTTCCGGGACGCACAGGGTGTAATATGGAAGCAGAAACTTCAATTAAAATTGCACATGAAATTCCAAACATAATCGGATTAAAAGAAGCATCACCTTCTGTAGAGCAATTTACCTATATAAAACGAAGTGTTCCTAAAGATTTTTTGGTAATTAGTGGTGACGATTCAATTGTAGTACCTCATATGTCTCTTGGTGCTGCCGGTGCTATATCGGTTACAGCTAATGCTATGCCTCGTATGTATTCTGATATGGTACGTTTATGTAAAGCAAATAAATTCTCGGAAGCCTTAGAATTACATTTAAAACTTATAGAATTTACCGATAGTTTGTTTATGGAAGGCAGTCCTGCCGGTGTAAAAGCCGCATTACATTATATGGGCTTAGTTCAAAATCAATTGCGCTTGCCTCTTGTTCCGGTAACACAAAAACACTATGATTATATAGTATCATTAATAAAACAATTACAGTAGTATTATTTTTTTAATAATGTAAAAAAGG
>JAJUFK010000313.1 GCA_029266015.1 Bacteroidota bacterium | reverse complement strand
TTTTAATCTTACAAATACATATTGTTTTTTATGAATATAGTTTATGAATTTTGGTCTATTAGTAATCAAATGTCGCCTTATTTACTTATGGGATTTTTGCTTGCAGGTGTTATGCACGTAATAATTTCAAAACAAACTATTCAGCGTTATTTAGGTTCTAATTCAATAAAATCGGTAGTATATGCATCGTTGCTCGGAGTTCCCTTGCCGTTGTGTTCTTGTGGTGTGTTGCCTACCGGTATAGCATTTCGTAAACAAGGGGCATCGGCAGGAGCTACTGTTTCGTTTCTTATTTCAACGCCGCAAACAGGTGTTGATTCTATAATAGCAACATATTCTTTATTGGGATTGCCATTTGCAATTGCTCGTCCTATTATTGCATTTATTTCAGGCATATTTGGTGGAATTATCACTAATATTTTCAGAGAAACTGAAAAGCCAAAACCAATGTTTACTATTGATATACCAAAAACTACATGTACAGATAATTGTTGTTGCGAACAATCAAAAAAACAAGAACAAAAAATTCATCCGTTGATTCGTATATTGAAGTATGGGTTTATAGATTTTATTGAAGATATTGGAAGATGGTTGCTTATTGGATTTGTTTTGGCAACAATAGTTTCTGTTGCTATTCCGCAAAATTTCTTTACAACCCTTACAACAAATCCGATTCTTCATATTTTGTTTGTATTGTTACTTTCTGTGCCTTTATATACCTGTGCTACAGGGTCTATACCCGTAGCTGCGTCTCTTTTGCTCAAAGGTGTTTCTCCCGGAGCCGCATTAGTTTTTTTAATGGCAGGTCCTGCAACAAGTGTCGCTTCTGTTACAGTATTATTACAATCTATTGGGAAACGTACTACTTTTTTATATCTTTTTTCAATTATATTTTCGGCAGTTTTCTTTGGATTATTGATTGATTTTATTCTTCCCCACAATTGGTTTTCTATAACCAATACGGTAGGGGTGGTTTGCGAACATCATACATTTTCTGTTTTTGAATCGGTTTGTTCTGTTATTTTGTTTATTCTTATATTCTATTCAATATTAAAAAAATGGAATAAATATGAAATGTAATCTTACGTTAGTTCCCTGCTTTCTATAAATATATCTTTGTTAAGTGTAATATTTTATGTAAGTTTGAGAGTTATTTTATATCAACAATTCAATGCGAGGAATATTTGTTACTACTATAGGCTTTTTAATGTATGTTTGCATATATGCACAAGCTCCAAATACATGGAAAGATTGGTATTCCTATAATTCAGTTTTAAGTATTGAATCTATAGATGGAACACTATATGCTCTTTGTTCAAATGGTTTGTTTACTTATAATCCATCAAAAGGGCAAATTACTAAGATTTCAAAAATTCAAGGGTTGTCAGATGTTGATCTTACAACTATGAAATATAATGAAGAAGCAAAAAAATTAGTAATTGGATATACAAATGGTATTATAGATATACTCAGTTTTCCGGGACAAAAAATTACTTCAATCCCAACAATTGCAAAACGGCAGTTGTATGGTTCTAAAGCTATTCGTGATATAGTATTTAAACATGATACGGCATATATTGCTACCGATTTTGGTTTAGTAACTATGAATTTGCAAAATAATGAATTTATTCATACTGCAGTTTTAGGAAATCAAGGTGAATCTGTAGGTGTAAATGCCGTTACTATTGATTATACCAATGCTATTTTATTTGCAGCAACGCAAAAAGGAATATTTAGTATAGGGTTACATCAAAATATATCTGATGGTTTTTTATGGAAGCACGTACCTATTGGTGTACACCAGTTTTCTAAAATTACTCATATCTTGTATTATAATAATGTTATGTATTACAGTGCTGCTCAAAATAATTGGGAACAATATGATACTATTTACAGTTATAGTAATTCTAATACAAGTGTATTTGACAAAGTTATTTATCTTGAAAAAATTACTTCGTATTCTCAAAATCTAGCTATAGTTTCACGAAGGCAAATAAAACTCTATAATAATGGGGAATTGCTAAATATTATAACGAATACCGTACAAGAAGTTAATTTTTCCGGAATATGTAATTGTAATAATGCTCTCTGGGTAAGTGATTATGCAAAAGGTATATATAGTATTGAAAATTATAAATCGTATTATCCGCAGGGGCCTTATTCAAATATTACTTCAGAAGTTTTTTGTAGAAACAATGCGGTACACTTAGTATGCGGTAGTTCATCGGCGTATCAGATAGGACAATACAATGTTTTAGTTAATGGTACATGGTATGGTCATGTTAATTGGAATGTAAAAAATTCCATATGTGTATATCCTATGAAGAATAGTACTACATATTATTATGGTACTGCAGGTTGGGGAATAGTACAAGCATCTGCAGCATGGAACTATGATACAGTATATAATAAAACAAACAGTACAATTCAAAATATATATGCCGACAATTCCCCGTATCAGTTTATAACCGATATAGCTGCTGACAGTAAACAAAATATATGGTGTGTCAATAAAATGGTGCAGTATCCATTGGTAGTGAAAACTTTAAATAATCAGTGGTTTAAATTTAATTTGAGCGGTGATATAGGAAACAATTTTGAGCGATTGTTAATAGATAAACAAAATACTATTTGGATAGCAGGTGAAAGTAAATTAGTTGCCTTTAATGCAAATGGAACTATTGAAAATTCGTCAGATGATTCATATGCATATATTCAATTGTCTGATGATGAGGGTAATATAGCAGATAGAACTACGGCGTTGGCTATGGATAATGAAGGGGTTTTATGGATAGGAACAACACAAGGTATAGCTCGACATACAAGTCCGTATGAAGTGTTTAGGGGTAAAAAAAATATTTCGCGTATAAAAATTGAAATTGATGGTGAAGTTGGATATTTATTAAGTAGTGAAAAAATTACTTGTATAGCTGTAGATGGT
>JAJUFK010000290.1 GCA_029266015.1 Bacteroidota bacterium | reverse complement strand
GCATCTACTCCCGCACAGCCTGCCGCCGCGGCACAGGATCAGCCTGCCGCAGGTGTACCATACTATAAGATCAAGGTCTTTTTTGAAGTGGGCTGCCACCAATATAAATTATTTGTATGTTTGTATAAATTAAAATCAAATATTCATGGATTCAACTAGACAACAAAAGGTTTCTCGATTATTACTTAAAGAATTAGCAGATATTTTTCAAAAAGAATCGGTTACAATGTTTGGAGGAGCATTAATTTCTGTAACTATAGTTAGGGTTGCTCCCGATTTGTCTTTTGCTAAAGTGTATATAAGTATTTTTGTGCCGGGAGGAAATACTGCAGCTATTTTTTCATTGGTGCAACAGCATACTAAAAAAATCCGTTCAATTTTAGCTTCGCGTATTGCTAAACAATTGCGTATAGTGCCTGAATTAGTATTTGCAATAGATGATTCACTTGATTATATAGAACATATTGATAATCTTTTACATTCCAAATAAATGCATTACGATCCTATAAAACGTACTTTGGGTAGAGTGTTCAATAGTACTCCCGTATTACGAAAATTATTTTATTTTTTGCTCAATGTATTATTGTTGCGTTCATGGCATATACGAAGACGTATTAAACAATGGGCAGTTTCTGCTCCCCACAATGCTTCAATTCTTGATGCAGGTGCGGGTTTTGGTCAATATGTTTTTTTTATGTCGCAATTAAATCCCCATTGGTTTATTATGGGAGTTGATGTAAAACAAGAACAAGTTGAAGACTGTAATACTTTTTTTTCAAAAATCGGAAAATCAAAACAGATACGTTATACAGAGGCCGATTTAACTCAATATGTGTCAACAAATCCGGTAGATTTAATTGTTTGTGTTGATGTAATGGAACATATTGAAGATGATATGGTTGTATTTAGAAATTTTAGCAAATCGCTTAAAACAGGTGGTCTTTTACTTATTTCTACTCCTTCTGATTTGGGAGGTAGTGATGTGCATGATGAACACGATGAATCTTTTGTTGGTGAACACGTACGTGACGGGTATAATAAAGATGAAATAACTCAAAAATTATTACAGGCAGGTTTTAGTTTTGTTACAACATATTATTCATATGGTTTTTGGGGCAGTATTTCTTGGAAATTTTCTATGAAGTATCCTATACAATTACTTACTATTTCAAAATTGTTTTTTATATTGTTGCCATTCTATTATATTATACTGTTTCCATGGTGTTTGATTTTTAATTTTATAGATGTATATAAATATAATAGTAAGGGAACAGGATTAATAGTTCACGCATATAAATAATAGAGTATGAATATTTCGTTGTATATAGCACGAAGGTATTTATTAAGTAAACATAACAAAAATGCTATAAATTATATTACAACAGTATCGGTTATATTAGTTGCTTTTGTTACTATGGCTCTTATTATTGCCATGTCTGTATTTAATGGTCTTACCATACTTATTACTTCAATGTTTAGTACATTTGATCCTCAAATCAAAGTACAATCATCATATGGTAGAGTTTTTTCTGCTGATTCTGCTGTACAGATTATAGCAAATACTCCCAATATTGCATATTATACTCCGGTTTTGGAAGAAGATGTGTTGTTTGTTTATGCTAATAAACAATTAGTTGGAAAGTTAAAAGGAGTAGGAGAACAATATCAAAAAACCTGTCCTGTTGATAGTATGATAGTTTCAGGTGAATTTGTTTTACAACAAAATGGTATAGAATATATTTCTGTAGGGCAAGGAGTTGCACATAGTTTGTCTGTTGGCTTACAATTTAGCGATGTTATGCATATGTATGCTCCCGATAGAAATAAAAAAAGTTCATCAATTAATCCAATGGAAGATTATAATAAAGAGTATGCATATGCTCGATCTGTGTTTTCTGTACAAATGGATATTGATAATATGTATGTATTATCATCATTACAATTAGCACAACGATTAATGGAATATACTCATAACGAAGTATCTGCTATTGAGATAAGATGTAATGAAAAAGCTGATTATAAGAAGGTAGCTGCCGAATTACAAAAAAAAATGGGGGCAAATTATAGAGTAAGAGATAGAGAACAACAACATGAATTTTTATATAAAATTACTAAAAGTGAAAAATTAATTACTTTTTTATTGGTAACATTTATACTAATTATAGCATCATTTAGTATTGCAGGCGCACTTACTATGCTTATAATTGATAAAAAACGTGATATTTCTATATTAGCAAGCATGGGAGCACATCGTTGGTTGTTGCAACGTGTTTTTATTATGGAAGGATGGCTTATTTCAATTGTTGGAGCTGTTATAGGAATTATTGTAGGAGTAAGTTTAACTTTACTTCAGCAACATTTTGGTCTGCTTAAATTATATGGAGAATCAAGTAGTTTTATTGTTGAAGCATATCCTGTATATTTACAATTGCCTGATATAGTATATGTAGTTTCTATGGTTTTACTGGTAGGTTTTTTAGCAGCCTTTATTCCTGTTCGGTTTATATTTAAAAAACATAAAATACTATGAATCTTATTGATTATATACTTGTATTACCAATACTTTGGGGCGGTTTTAGAGGATTTAAAAATGGCTTAATTTCAGAAGGAGGAACCGTATTAGCATTAATTTTGGGTATATGGATTAGTGTTCGTTTTTCCGGTTCTGCTGGTTTATATATATCGCAGTATTTTGATGTGGGAGAGCAATACAGAGAAGTATTGGCATTTACATTACTTTTTGTATGCGTAGTCATACTCTCTTTTGTATGTACTCGATTATTATCGCATTTTTTTAAAACTATACATTTGCAATGGCTCGATACACTGCTGGGAATAGTATTTGGTGCAACAAAATTTCTTATTGTAATAGCTTTTATGTGTTTTGTGTTGCATACCCTTATACAGCGATATAGTACACAACCAATAGAAACTGTTGAAAACTCATTGTTTTTTAACCCATTGGCTCATTCGGCACAAGGTTTATTAGAAGGTAATATTGTATTACCTTTGCCAGAACAAAATGTGTTGCAAGAAATTAAATCAAACTAAATGATATAAAAATATGAAAAAATCAGTACAATCTCAGTATGCTCCAAAACCAATAGGACCATATAGTCAAGCTGTAGTAAGTGGCAATACCTTGTATATTTCGGGGCAATTACCCTATAATGCCGAAAGTGAATTTTTAATAACCACTGATATTAGTCTTGCAACAAAGCAAGTTATG
>JAJUFK010000271.1 GCA_029266015.1 Bacteroidota bacterium | reverse complement strand
TGGATACTGACCTTCTGCTAAGCCCTCAACAGAATTTGTATATAATGTTTGAGCTTGTGTTATTGAAGCTTGTAATTGAGTTTTATCAACAGGCCCAACAACAATTTGTGAATTTATAAATGTATCGTAAGCTGTTTGAAGAGCTGCTTTTGCAGTATTTACATCAGCTTGACTTGCCAATGGATTATTATTTACTTGAATTGCCGAATTAATTGCTGTTTGCAAAGTAGCTTTAGAACCAATAGGATATTGACCTGCAGCAGTTCCTTCAACAGCAAGATTATATGCTGTTTGTGCTTGAGTTATTAAATTAGATAACTCGGTTTTGTTTACTCCAATTACAGAATTTTGGAACGTAGTAACTGCAGCTTGCAAAGAACTTTGAGCCTGATCTATTTGAGCTTGAGTAGAACTAGGATTAATATACACAGCATTTGCAGCACTTATAGCAGATTGTAATGTAGCTTTAGAACCTACAGGATATTGACCGTCGGCACTTCCTTCAACAGCAGAGTTATAAATAGCTTGTGCATTATTTATTGCCGATAACAATGCTGATTTACTTACACATTCTACTACAATAGCTTTACTTACGTTTGGATTACTTACTGAAGTTACAGTAATAGTTGCTGTTCCTTTTGTTACGGCTGTAATCACACCATTAGGATTAACAGTAGCTACAGCAGTATTAGTACTAGCCCAAGTAACATTTTTATTTGTTGCATTTGATGGTTCTATTGTAACACCAATTACTTGAGTGTTTCCTATCTCAATAATTACAGATGCAGGTGATACTACAATATTAGTTACAGGCACATTACTTACTGTGATAGTAGCTCCACCACTTACTGTAGGTGCAGCAACACTAGTTGCTGTTATAGTAGCAGTTCCTGGAGCTATAGCAGTTACTACACCATTAGCATTTACCGATGCTACTGCAGTATTAGAACTTGTCCATGTTACTGATTTATTTCCTGCATTTGAAGGATCTACTTCAGCAGTTGCTGTTGATGTACTACCTACTGTAATAGATGCAGGGTTAAGTGTTACTACTATACTTGACGGAAGAATAGATGATACTTGTAAACTTGCAGTTCCACTAACACCCGGAGCAGCTACACTTGTTGCTGTAATTAAAACTGTACCTGCACTTATAGCAGTAATAACTCCTGTAGTTGCATTTACAGTTGCTATAGATGTATTTGAACTACTCCATGTTACATTTTTATTTTCTGCATTTGCAGGAGAAACTTCAGCACTTGCTTGTGATGTACCTCCAATTGACAATGAATTAGGATTCAATGTTACTAAAATACCTGTAGGTAATACTGTATTTACAGTTACAGTTGCATTTCCGGTTATATTAGAAGCAGCTACACTTGTTGCTGTTATAATTGCTGTTCCCGGACCTACTGCCGTTATAACACCATTAGGATTAACTGTTGCTACTGCAGTATTAGAACTACTCCATGTTACTGATTTATCACCGGCATTTGCAGGAGATATTGTAGCAGTAGCAGTTGTAGTAGCTCCTACAGAGATTGTTGACGATGTTAGATTAACAACAATAGATGTTGGTAATACCGAAGATACATTTAACGTAGCCGATCCTGAAACATTTGGAGCTGCTACACTTGTTGCTGTAATCACTGCAGTACCCGCAGCTACAGCCGTTACAAGACCATTAGCATTTACTGTAGCTACCGCTGTATTAGAACTACTCCATGTTACAGATTTATCGCCGGCATTAGCAGGACTAACTGTTGCAATTGCTGTAGATGTACCTCCAACAGATAATGAATTTGGAGTCAATGTAACTGTAATACCTGAAGGTAATACAGCATTTACTTGAACTTGTTTAGTCGCACTTACTGTTGGTGCAGCTACACTTGTTGCTGTTATAATAACTGTCCCTGCTGCTACACCGGTTACAACACCACTTGCACTTACTGTTGCAATTGCTGAATTAGAAGTAGTCCATGTAACCGATTTATCAGTTGCATTAGCAGGAGTTACATCTGCAGTTAGTGTAGTAGTTGCACCAACACTTACTGACACTGCAGTAGTTGGTAATATAGTAATAGCCGTTGGTAAAATCGGACTAACTATAACTTGTTTTGTTGCACTTACCGAACCAGAAGCTGTACTAGTAGCAGTAATTGTTACTGTACCCGGAGCTACACCGGTTACAACACCATTAGGATTAACTGTTGCAATTGCAGGATTTGAACTTACCCATGTAACTCCTTGTTCTGTAGTATTTGCCGGAGTAAATGTTAATCCTAAAACTGTAGTTTGACCCGGTAAAACAGTTACTACAGTAGTAGGTGTTATAGTTATTGCTGTTGGAACAACAACATTATTGCTAATTACAATAGATGCACTTCCGCTTACTGTAGGTGCACTAACACTAGTTGCCATAATAGTTACCGTACCAGCAGAAACCGCTGTAATTACACCACTCGCACTTACTGTTGCTACTGCAGTATTTGAACTACTCCATGTTACATTTTTATTTGTAGCATTTGCAGGAGTCACTGTTGCTGTTGCTGTAGCGGTGTTTCCAACTGTCATACTAGTTGGAGCTTGTACACTTATTAATGTAGGTAATATAGCCGTTACTGTAATAGTAGCAGAACCACTTATAGTTGGAGCAACAACACTTGTTGCTGTTATAGTAGCCGTTCCCGGAGCTATTGCAGTAACTACTCCATTTGGAGTCACTGTTGCAACTGCAGTATTTGAACTGCTCCATGTTACGGATTTATCACCGGCATTTGCAGGTAATACTGTAGCTGTTGCAATTGCAGTAGATTCAACAGGTATTGATGTTTTATCTAATTGAACAGTTATTGATGAAGGAAGAATAGCTAATACAGTTACAGATTTTGTAGCAGTTATTGTTGGAGCTGCTACACTCGTTGCTGTAATAGTCACAGTTCCTGGAGCTATACCTGTTACTACACCACTTGCACTTACTGTTGCTATAGATGTATTTGAACTGCTCCATGTTACCGATTTATCTGTTGCATTTGTAGGAGTAACATCAGCAGATAAATTTGTTGTAGAACCAACATTTACAGAAACAGCAGAAGTTGGAGTAATTACTATAGCAGTTGGTAAAATTGATGAAACAGTTATAGTTGCAGTTCCGGAAATTGTTGGAGCCGATACGCTCGTTGCTGTTATTACAGCTGTTCCCGGTGCTACCGCTGTTACAAGTCCATTCGCATTTACCGTTGCTACGGCTGTATTGGAACTACTCCATGTTACATTTTGATTAGTAGCATTTGTAGGAGTCACTGTTGCTGTTGCTGTAGATGTTGCTCCTACCGCTATTGATGCAGGTGTTAATGTTACTGTTATTGCTGTTGGTAATACCGCTGTTACTGTTATTGTTGCAGTTCCTGAAATTGTTGGTGCCGATACACTCGTTGCTGTTATTACAGCTGTTCCCGGTGCTACCGCTGTTACTACGCCCGT
>JAJUFK010000355.1 GCA_029266015.1 Bacteroidota bacterium | reverse complement strand
ATATATAAAAGAACTTTTTTTACTATAGACCAACCATCATATATAATTGTTGGTAATGTATCTATGAATGAAACTACATTTTCATTCCAATCTTCAACTTCATTTTCTGCTTGTTTGTGCATTTCTTGTACCCAACCAGCTAAATATCGTTCAAGATTGAAAAGCCCTAATATATAGCCGGCTATTGTGCCCAATAATATACCACTTACAGCATACACCAAGGTAGCTTTTATTCCAAAAAAAACCAAAAACATTGCCACCGCTACCTCATTTACTAAAGGAGATGTAATGAGGTACGAAAATGTAACTCCCAATGGAATACCTCCTTTTACAAAACCAATAAATAAGGGAATAGATGAACACGAACAAAAAGGAGTTACTGCCCCAAACAAAGACGCTAAAATATATTGAAACCCATATAGTTTTTTTGTTGTTAAAAACAATCGCAATCTGTCAACCGGGAAATATATATTCACAATTCCCATAAGAGAACTTATAAGAAATAATAATATAAGAATCTTAATTGTATCATATATAAAAAAATGTACGGATTGACCTAAATGACTTTGTGGTGCTAAATGCAATATACTATATACTAAATAATTAACAATAGGTATTAAATATATATATATTCCTATTAATAAAGGTACTATTATAATAATTGAACTAATCGTTTGAATCCTTTTACTGATACTACTCATCGCCAAAATTTACAATCATTTTATACGTAAAAAAAATACTTATATATATACAATAATCCAACACATATAAACACAATAGCAACAACACGACGAAACCAAAGCTCAAAACGTTTAACATTATTATATAAAACTCCTACATTACTAATAGTATAAGCAAGTACCCATGCAAAAATAATAACCGGAATTCCTGTAGCTATAGCAAAAAGTAAAGGTAAATACAATCCATTAACACTAGCAATGGTAATAGGTATAAGCATTGAAAAATATAAAACTCCACTATATGGACAAAATGCCAAAGCAAACAATACTCCTAATATAAATGCTCCCCAATATGATCCTTGCAAACGCTCACCTATTTTTTCGGTTACATTTCCAAATCCTGGTATTGAAAACCGAAAAATACCTAACATAAATAAACCAATAATAAGAAGAACAGGACCTATTAAAATATCTCCCCATCCTTGAAAAATTCGTGAAATATTAATTTTACTTGCTCCTAAAAAAAGTATTACAGCTAAAAGAGTATAACTAAAAGCTCTACCAAAAGTATATACTATTCCACTTACAAATACTCTTCGTTTATCTGCTATATCTTTACTTATAAAACCTATAGCTGTAATATTAGTAGCAAGCGGACAAGGGCTTATTGCTGTCATTAAACCTAATACAATAGCAGTTATAGAAGCATATTGTGTGTTATGTAATATTGATTGTAAAAAATCCATATTGTTTCATATAAGAAACTATTTTTTCTTAATTTCTTCAATTTTAGCAACCAATGCTTTCTCAAACGCAGAATAATCTTGTGTTCTTAAATATTCACGAGTTATTGCAGAAACATCTGCATGTGTTTGTTTACCTCGTTTTGTTTTAACAATAACAACGGTTTGCGATTTTGCCTCATATTTTGCAACTAATGCTTCATTTGCCGGATCTGCAAGTTTAACTTTGGTAAAAGTTACTTCCCCATTCGGATAATTTGTTGTAATTACTTTTTGAACATCTGCTTCTAATGCATTACATGCACGAGCCATACAACATGCTAAATTTGCTTTAAAATACAATACCTCAATACCATCTTTAGGTTTTTGAGCAAATGCTGCAATAGTAACAAATAAAACTGCACTTATAATTAATATTCGTTTCATAAATAATTATTTTAAAAGTGATTGAATAGTATCTCTAATTATTTTTTTAAACTCTTCTGGTTTTTGCAATGACATCATAAAGGCTTGTGAAGTTAAATCAGAGATTTGCTTGCATTTTTCTGTATTACGTGTTATAAATAATGATGCATTTGCAGTTTGATATGATTCTGCAATTTCCCAATTTTGCTTTTCTTGAATATTTAAAGACTCAAATGATATAACACCTTGTTGCATTTCTGATGCAAAATCTGTTTCGAGAACTGATTTAACATTTGCTTCTATACTATTACAAGTAGCGCATCTATTGGTTAAATGGAAATAATAGACT
>JAJUFK010000424.1 GCA_029266015.1 Bacteroidota bacterium | reverse complement strand
ATATGCCAACTCATGTCTACCAACACTTAATTGTATTCGTTTTCGCCAAACAGTGTCATTATTTGGTTTAACTCGTATTGGCATAGCAACACCAACCAATGACCCAGGACGATATATTACCCCCAAACGAAACGTTATATCATTTAAACCAATATTTGGTATTGCGGTATGACCATTTGAAAAATGCATAAGAGAAACGCCTGTTTGGACATACGTAGTTGGTGCAAATTTGAACCATATATTTGGAGAAATTTCAGTACAGTTTGATATATGAGAACCTACTAATTTATTATCCTGATTTGAAATTTTATCATATGGATTTGTAAAATATGCAAATCCTGATCCTATGCGAATACTCGCACCTAAATTTTTTGACGTATTAAACATATATTGCCATGTAGGATATAATGCTATTACTTTTCCTAACACGTCTTTACTTCCCAAAAAACCATATAATACGGTTGCTCCAATTGAAGGTTTTTTATACAAAGCATACAAACTTTGCTCTTGAGAACCTGTTTGATGCAATAGAGAAAGTTGTAAGTAATGAGCATTTCCTTGATTTGGAATTGAAATAGGATTTTTTACACTACCGTATAAATAACTTAATTGCACATCAGGAGTAAAACCATTTGTAGTATTTTCTTGTGAATAAACACAATACGAATACAAAACTGATATTCCAAATAACAAAATTTTCCTCACGATTAAATACTTGTTTTTTTTGCTAATATACATATTTTATATTTTGAAGCATATCAATTTATATGGTATTTTTCACAAGTTATGAGCTATTTGTTTATTTTTGGAATAAATTTATACGGTTTTATGGTTCCTATTTCATTATCTCTTCAAGGTTTTTATTCATATAAAGATAAACAAACCATTGATTTTAATTCTCTTACCAAAGCAGGTGTTTTTGGTATTTTTGGACAAACCGGTGCGGGCAAATCTGCTATTATTGAAGCTATTATGCTTGCTCTCTACGGTGATATAGAACGAATTAATAACAGAGAAGAACGTAGTTACAATGTAATGAATTTACAAAGTAAAGAATTATTTATTGAATTTATTTGTTTTTCGCATATTACTCAAACAAAATACACTATAACTGTTAAAGCAAAACGTTCTTCAAAAAATTTTGAGCAAGTAAGTAAACTTGACAGAATCTGTTACAAACTTGTTGATTCAAAGTGGATT
>JAJUFK010000174.1 GCA_029266015.1 Bacteroidota bacterium | reverse complement strand
GTATTGGAGCTTTACGTGTTCAGTATTCTTTAGTAAAAGCAACACTGCCTTACGATCCTTTTATATTAGCACGTATTAATTTACAAGCAAATGCTCAGCCTGTAAATGTAAGTGCAGCTCAAGGTATTCGATTAGATATAGAAAATCCGGAATTAGTAAAAATACAATTAGTAACAGCAAATGTTACAGATTATGCATATTATGAATACGTTGTAAATAAGAATATCATACCAAGTAATCTTGTTGTGCCATTCTCTTCATTTATTCAACCTGTTTGGGGTTCACCTGCTCAATTAGATTTAACTCAATTGGTAGCTATTCAAATACAGACTGTAAATACTGATGGAACTGAAAGTTATTTTGTAATTGATAATATTGAAATATACGCAAATCAAACTCAACCTTCAGGTTTTGTATTAGATGATTTTTCTGATGGTGATTTAATAAATAATTTAGGAGGTGGATGGTATAAGTATGAAGATTCTCAAATGGGAGGAGGCTCTGTTTTGCAATATTCTCTATTGCCTGAGAATACATTACAAGCTACTTATACTTTAGAACAAGGGGCTTTGAATTTTGATCCGTTTGTTTTGGTTGGAACTATGTTGAATGGTCAAAATACATCTGTTGATATCACCGGATCTACAGGAATTACTTTTACATATCAAGGTAGAGATTTCTTTTTTGATGTAATTGATGATATTGGTATGGCTGGGGAAAATTATCAAATACACATTCCCGCTGCTACTGAACCAAAAACTGTAACCATACTTTGGAGTCAATTAAACCAACCGAGTTGGGCTACTAATAAGTATCCTCTTAATTTATCTATTATAAAGAGTTTCCAATGGCGTATTCAAGCTTCATCGGGAACAAGCGGTGTAATAAATATTGATGATGTTACCATTTTAAATTATCAAACAAATCAGTCACAAGATTCGGTTGATGTTACTTTTTCTGTAAATATGAAAAATCAAACCGTTTCTCCTCATGGTGTACGTTTGAATGGTAGTTTTATAAATTGGGAAACAAGTCAAGCTATTCCTATGCAATATGTAGGAAACGATGTGTATACTACAACGGTAAAATTACCGGTAGGAGCAGTAATACAATATAAATTTATAAATGGTACTGGTGATGATTATGCAGCGTATGAAGTTATAAACCAAGGATGTGTTGATCCTACGTATGGTAATAGAGTTCTTACGGTAAGTTCTACAAATAAAGTACTGCCTTTGGTATGTTTTGCTTCATGTACTGATTGTATTGAGTCGGGTGGCGTTAATGTAACAGTTATGACAAATCAAAATGTTGGTAGTGCACCATTGTTAGTTGAATTTACCGGTATGTCTTTAAGTAATATTATTACTTGGAATTGGGAATTTGGCGATGGATACTATGGACAAGGCCAAACGGTAATGCATCAATATAATAATCCTGGAGTATATACAGCAATATTGCGTGTATTAGATGATAAGGGAGTAGCAGGTATGACTACAGCTACTATTACTGTGAATTCTGCTAGTTATTTAAGTCCTTATATTTCAGTTGATAGAAATTCGGGTTTTGTGCCTTTTGTATCAAATTTTTCCGGTGATTGTACGGGAAATATTGTGAGCTGGATGTGGGATTTTGGTGATGGAACAACCGGCTCAGGGCAATATGTGAGTCATTCATATACTCAAGAAGGTATATATATTGTAACATTGAATGTGATGGATGATACAGGAAAAACAGGTAGTTATTATATTTATATTACAGCTACTCAACCATCAAATACTTTAAAAACTGAGTTTTGGGCACAAAATTATGCAAATTATGCTCCATTTACGGTAAATTTTGGTGATTATAGCGATGGAAATCCAACAGAATGGCATTGGGATTTCCAAAATGATGGTATTATAGATTCATATGAACAAAATCCAACCTATGTATATCAAAATCCTGGTTATTATTCAGTTAAATTAATTATTAAAAATGCACAGGGGGACATAGATTCATTAGTTAAATATAATTTCATAGAAGTATGGCAACCAATACAGATAGAAAATTATTGTGAAAAAGCTGTACCTGCACAATTAGGTTCAAATTATTTTGATTTTGCAACAGCAAATTCTTCGCATTTTGGTCAACCTATGAGATGGTATTCATATACAGCCACAAGTAACAAGTTGTTGAAAATAGATTTATGTAATTCGGGCTATAATCATTGGCAAGAAGTATTTGATATTTATATTAATTGCGAAGGAACATATGCAAATGATATTAAACGAAATTTTTGTGATATGTCACAAAATTCAGTATTCCCGGTACAAGAAGGTCAAACTATTTATTTTAGTATAGTAAGTGAAGGTAATGTTAATGGTGAACAAGGCCTTACATTTGAACTTACAGAAATGCCAATATTGCCCGGATCTATTTGTTCTCTACCAAAAACAGCTATCGTAGGAACTAATAATGCAACAACTGTAGCAGGTGATGATTGGTTTGAATTTGTTGTTCCAAATGATGGGTATTATGAAATTTCTACATGTGGAAAAACTACGTTAGATACTGATGTTGAAATATATAAATCATGTAATAGTTATTCATGGTTATCGGGTAGTAATGATTGTGGTTTGCAGTCTAAAGTTATGTTTCATGCCTCACAAGCTGAAAATTTAAAAATTGTGTGGAGAGATTTTAATTCAAAAGGACAATTCCCATGGGAAATAAAATATATGGGAACTCAAATTGTATATCCTGAATTTACTGTAAGCACAAATACAGGAGTTGATTCGGCTCTTGTTTATTTCTATAATAATTCTATTAACGCAATATCGTATGCATGGGATTTTAATAATGATGGAGTAATAGATTCTAATCTCGAAAATCCTGTTTTTGTATATATGCAGCCGGGTATATATACTGTGAAACTTCAAATTACCGGCTATGAAGGTGTTCAATTGGTTACTAAAACTATAGTAAAACCTGATTATATTTTAGTCCAAAAATCATCACAAACCGGTACGTATTGTCAATTAGCAAAACAAGCTGTTATAGGCAACAATACAATGAGTATGGTTGATGGAACTACTCAATGGTTTAAATACACCTCTGATTTTGAAGGAAAATTAGTAATTCAAACATGTAATTCAAATTATCCGTTAGGTATTTATATTTATGATACGTATGATGATTGTAACAATCATAGAGTTTATGGTTCAAATACAATGTGTGGTAACAAAACAACACAATACATAGATGTAGTTCCGGGCAAAACTTATTATTTTAATATGATGATTTATACATATGTGTCGGGAATAAACACAGTTAATTATGAATTGATTAAACAATTGCCACAACCTGGTGATTTATGTGGTTTGCCTATCATACTTCAATCTTCTTCAATACAATCTATTCAAAAACCTGTGGGTAATATTGGAAGTGCTAATGTAGAAAAATGGTATTCATTTACAGCTCCTTATAATGGTGTAGCCGAAATTAATACTTGTATTAATCAAGATTTGGGAATGATAAATGCCGAATTGTTTAATACTTGTAATATGAATGACTATAATAATTATCCTGATTATGATTATAGGGAGTGTTTAAATAGTAATTATGGGTATTCATCGGGGGTTAAAGTTGTTCAAATGGTAAAAGATCAAACAATTTTGATTAAAGTCAGTGGAAGTGTAAGTCAAGTTGCACAATGGCAATTTTTGTTTAGAGATTATTATACTGGAGAGGTATGTACCAAACCATTACTTGCTAAACAAGGGGTAAATTCAAATCCTTCCGGTTTAACAGAAATATTTTATACATATACAGCTCAAGACAATGGAGTTGTAAATGTTTCGAATTGTCAATATGTAACAAGTAGTGCGCAATTTTCCGGAGTGCAAGTAAGAACATCATGTGATAAAGAAACAGGAGAAATTGTGCAATACGGAGCTGCAAATTGTAATGGTTCATATGGTGCTGATATTGCATTTCAAGTTGAGAAAGGAAAAACCTATATTATTCAATGGTTTACTCATGCGCAAAATTGGAATTTAGACTTTATAAAAGATGCCGTATTACCTCCGGGGTATACATGTCAAAATCCAATTGTAATTTCACAAGAACAAACAGTAGTTCAACCTACCGGAAATATTACTTGGCTTGAGTTATCATATCCACAATCGGGAACGGTTTCGTTAAGTTCAAATCTTAATATAGAGGCAAATGTATTTTTATTTGATGAGTGTACACCATTGAGTGAAAATCTGAAATCTACAGTGCCGTATGTAATGATGGATTCTGCAATTGTATTTTGGCCACAAGCAAATAAAAAATATAAGATGCTGATTGTATTCTCAGAGCAAGCACCAACAATGCCATATACAATTCAATCGAAATACCTATCAAATCAATCACAACCTGCAAATGTTGTGTGTGCCGATGCTAAACCTTTATCGTTGGGAGCACAGCAAACTACAACTGTGTATGGTAATTATTGGTATTCATATAATGCCAAAGCAAATACAATTGTTCATTTAGATTTTAATAATGAACAATTCCAACAATTACAAATATGGCCTTCTATTTATTTCTCATGTCCTTCACCGTTTGATAGTCATGGCGGAGGCTATTATAATAATGTATTTATGCCATGTGGTAATAATTTGCAAGGTATAACTATGCCTATTGAAAAAGATACTACGTTATATATTCAATTCAGAAGTAGAAATCTTAGTACTACCGTAAATTGGACTTTGAATGAATATTCTACAAAATCTGTTGCAATTACCAGTTTTTCGTCAATGCAACAAATTTCAAATGCTGTGATTAATAGTATTACTAGAACGATTAATCTTACAGTAGCTCAATCTGCCTCAATTTTTGAAACACCTATAGATTTCAAAGTATCACCGGGTGCTACTATTAAAACAAGTGATGGTATAACACTGTGTCCAGGTAGTCAGTTATTTTTCAATAATGGAATTACTACTATTACTGTAACAAGTGCTGATGGAACTGTTTCTCAAAATTGGACAGTAAATATTGTGAAATCTACTGTAGTTAGCAATAAAGCTGAAATTGTTGGATTGTATTCTTCGGTTTTAAAAGATGTTCAAATTAATTCAGTAACAAATACAGTAACAGCTACAGTTCCATATTTTATTCAAGATTGTTATCAGTTGAATATACAAGTGTCTGCAGGTGCTATGATTATGAATCCGTTGCAAACACAATGTTTTGATGGTTCAAATCCAATGACTCGTACAGTTCAGGTAAAAGCAGAAGATGGTACTACAATAAAAACGTGGACAATTAATTTTGTGCGTGAAGTAAAACCTGTAGGTGCTGATTGCGATAAACTTGCTACTGCAGTTAAAGGATATAATACAATTCCGTTCGCACAGTATCAAGATACTTACTTTATGGAGTAT
>JAJUFK010000249.1 GCA_029266015.1 Bacteroidota bacterium | reverse complement strand
TTTTAATTCAGTAGGCGATAAAATTCAAGAATTTTCTACCAAAGGGTGGGTTCATGCAACTCCTTCAATTGTTTCTGATACAATAGTTAGTGTTGCTTCTTATGATGGTAATATGTATTTTTTTAATGAGATTGGTTCTTTGTTAAAACAAATAAAATTACATGGGTCAATTTTTACTAATGCTTTGCAATTAGATTCTTCTCGTGTAATATTTGGCAGTAATAAAAAAGGAGTGATTTTTTATAATTTTATAGAAAATACATATACTCAATTTACTACAAAAAAAATGGTGCACGGAAGCCCTCAACTTTTAAGTAATAAAAATATATGTGTTGGAGGTAATGATAAGCGAATGTATATTTTTAATGATTCTGCTAATTTGGTGTCATCGTATTTGACAAATGGTTGAATTATGCATTCTAAAGCATTGCAGGTAAAGGATTCAACTATTGTTTTTGGGTCATACGACAGATATTTACACGCAATTAATTTACAAGGAAAATTAGAATGGAAGTTTAAAACAAATGGAAAAATACATGCTTCACCTCAAAAAGTTGACGATAAAATTGTATTTGGTTCGTTTGATAAACATATTTATATTCTTAAAAATGATGGACAATTGTTGCATTCTATTGCCACAAAAAAGCGGATAGTAGCTTCTCCTGCAATTACTCAAGATAATTTTATAGTAGTAGGTTCGTATGATAAAAATATTTATGTATTAAATATAAATGGTGAAATTATATGTAAATATTTTGTTGACGGTAAAGTTTTTTCCTCCCCTGTAGTATTGCCTAATGGTACTATAGTTTGTGCAACCACAAACGGTAAAATATATTATTTAAAACCTAAAGTATCATATACTGATATTCAATATTCGTCTGTTAAATAAAGTCGAGATAATTTTATACAATACCAAAAAAACGTAATATTCGAGCTTCACCCAATAAAACAAATAGAATAATAAGAGGTAAACAATATAGATTGTAAAACCGAATTATGCTATAATATCCAAGAGATTTTTTGTTAAAAAGAAACATATTTAACCCCCCACAAAGTAAAATTACAATGATGGGGAATGCATCATTGTAAAAATTATAAAATTCAATTTCTGTATATGGTTGACTATTCGTTGCTTCAATACGTTTAATTTGTTGCAAATATGGTGTATTATATATTTTAAGGTATGAAGTGTTTTGTATTTGGTTTAACAGTAATGGAGTAATTGAAATTCTACGATCTTGTACAATAATATATAATTCTTTCCATGCATAATTTTTAATGTCATGAAAATTTTGGGGAATTTCTATATGTTGAATTGGTTCATAATTTTCTTGAGGTGCAGAAAAATAATCAATACAAATTCCAAGAGCAACTATGCACCCAATAAATACAAAACAATATGAGAGAATATATTGTTTGGATTTTTTGAATATGCTTATATCATATTGAATTCGAGCTTCAAACCATTGCTTTTTTGCAGCTTTTGTTTGTTTAGAGTTATGTTTACGTTTGATTTTTTTGTTTTGTATTTCAGGATTTGAATGTGTTGACTCTTTGTATTGAAGATACGCTTGAATAAGGGAGTATGCATTTTGAATACATTCAAATTCAGCTTGAGCCGAATTTGAATTATTTACATCAGGATGATACAGTTTTGCTTTTGCTCTGTATGCTTTTTTAATTTCTTGGGGACTAGCATCATCAGATATTTCTAATAAATTAAAAGCATCACGTATTTTCATAATGAATTAAGCCATTGGTAAACTTATTCGAATGGTAGTTCCTTTGTTTAATTCTGAAAATTTTACAAAAATTTTACCATTGTGGTATTCTTCAATTATTCGTTTTGCTAAACTTAACCCTAATCCCCAGCCACGTTGTTTAGTTGTATATCCGGGTTTAAATATGGTTTTAAATTTATTTCGAGGTATTCCTTTACCCGAATCTTCTATATCAATATGTACCCATGGCGATTGACTGATAATTGTAATAGAAAGTGAACCTTTACCTTGCATTGCATCTATAGCATTTTTACAAATATTTTCTATAACCCATTCAAATAAAGCTATATTGAGAGGAACTACTATATCTTTTTGTTGGCAATGAAGATGAAATGAAATAGTTTGAGAGGTTCTGATTTGTATATAATCCAAAGATTTTTGAATTGTATCGTATAATACATGTGGATTGAGATTGGGAGCAGAACCAATTTTTGAAAAACGTTCAGCTATTGTTTGCAATCGAGTTACATCTTTATTGATTTCTGTTACAATGTCATTGTCTATATTTTGTTGTTTAAGTAATTCAACCCAAGCCATAAGAGATGAAATAGGTGTGCCTAATTGATGTGCAGTTTCTTTTGACATACCAACCATTAACTGATTTTGTTCAAATTTTTCGGAACTTCGTAATGCAAAATATGCAAAGAGTAATACAATAAACCCAATGCCAATAAGTATTGTAGGGTAATATCGTAGTCGAGTTATAAGTGTAGAGTCTTCGTAAAAGATATAATGAACAACACTATTGTTTAATATGATTGGAATTGGTGGATTACTCGAAGCCATTTCTTGAATAGTTTGAAAAATCTTTTCATTTGTTTCAATCCTATATTTTTGAATGTTCCCGTATGCAATTATTTGAGTTGTGTCTTTATTAGTAATGATAACAGGTACCGAAGCTGCATTTTTAACTACTTCTTCAATAAACGATTGAATCATATTATTCATTACATTTTGAAGCTCACTAAATAGTTTTGAATCAGTGTAATATAAGTAGTTTATTGGTTCGTTGTCATATAAAATAGGAATAGGATTATATTCTGTGAAAATTTGTTTGATACTGTCAGGCATAGGTTTATTAAGTGGAATTGCAAAATCGGTATTTACACTAGAAACAACATTCCCTTTAGCATCAGTTAAAATAATGGGTATGTTTTTATTACTACTTATGATTTTGAGTAAAAAGGTCAAAAATTGGGAATCATCTTCATATAATAAATGATGTTGTGCGTCAGACCACAATTCAACTTTACGCCGTTCTTCTTCTTGCAGTTTTTCAAATAGTTTATTGGTATAATCAACTAATGTATATCGTTTTTGAACGGCTTCAGCCCATAGTAATACTTGTTTTCGTTCTTCTTGTTTTATGTTTGTTATGGTAGTATTGAGTAAATATATAATGGCACCAACAAATAGAATTGCAATTGTAAACAAAGCAACTTTAATTTTGTATTTGGCACTATATAATTTCATGTATTTAGTATTCTGTTATTAATCATATTCTATTTTGAATCCCGAATCAATAGGTTTTTCTTGTTTTTTTGGCTTTTCTTGTATTTCTTCATTTGATTGTTTATTGAGAATAGCTTTCCAGTCTTCTTTTTGCCGTTCCATAGTTTGTTTTACATTTTGTTTAGATGTTTTTAAATCATACTCAATTGAATACTTATCGGGATTTCCATAAATGCGAAGTGGAAGTTTTAAATTTCCGTCGGTATTTTGTTCAATCTCACCAAAATCTTCGCCTTCATTTTTTTTCTTAAACATATTTGATAGTGTTTTTTTCATAAATACCGTAATGTAATAATTAAATTGATTATTGTTAATAGCATGTTTGCCTGCAAAATTCATATCAAATGCATTTGTTTGAATTCGCATGTTTGGAATATACAGAGTATCGTTTTCGATTTTTAAGATATTTTCAATACGAGTAAATGAAACAGATTTGAATTCTTCTACTTTCATTTTTTTACCCATTTCTATAAATGGATCAAAATTAGAAATATTTCCATCTTCAATTATAAC
>JAJUFK010000247.1 GCA_029266015.1 Bacteroidota bacterium | reverse complement strand
GTGCGTAAATATATAAAAAAGTATTGAGAAATGCGTATTTTTTTATGAAATATTTTAGTTGTAATGAAAATTTTTATTTCAAATACTATAATTATTTTTGTTTTCTGAAACTAAAAAATCGAACAATAATGAAAGTTTTAAAATTTGGAGGTACATCCGTAGGTTCACCCGAGCGGATGAAAAATGTATCAAAGTTAATAAATGATGGAAATAAGCAAATAGTTGTTTTATCTGCAATGTCGGGAACAACAAATAGTTTAGTTGAAATTTCTGATTATTATTATAAGGGCAATGCAGATGCTGCAGCGCAAGTTATTTTAGCACTTGAGCAAAAATATAATTCTGTGATTCAAGAATTATTACAAAAAGAAGAAACACGAAAAAAAGCAATTGAAATAGTGGGTAACGAATTTAACATAATTCGTTCATTTGCTAATAAACAATTTTCATTAGCCGGTGAAAAATCAATATTAGCTCGCGGTGAAATAATTTCTACAAATTTGGTTCAATTGTATCATGAAGAAATAGGCGTGCAATCAGTATTGCTTAATGCTTTAGATTTTATGCGTGTTGATGCAGACGGAGAACCTATATTGTCTGAAATAGAAACACGACTATCAAAGATTCTGGAACAATATACACAAACAACATTATTTATTACGCAAGGTTTTATTTGTGTAAATCCAAATGAAGAAATAGATAATCTTAAACGTGGAGGAAGTGATTATTCGGCAACGTTAATTGGAGCTGCTATTCAATCACAAGTGGTTGAAATTTGGACAGATATAGATGGTGTTCATAATAATGATCCTAGAATAGTAAAAAATACCTATCCAATTGCAGAATTGTCCTTTGATGAAGCTGCAGAGTTGGCATATTTTGGTGCTAAAATTTTGCATCCTTCTACAGTTTTACCGGCTAAAGTTAAAAATATACCTGTTTTGCTTAAAAATACAATGGAACCACAAGCAAAGGGGACTACAATTTCAAATAAGTCGGTAGGAAAAGGAATAAAAGCTGTTGCAGCAAAAGATGGATTAACAGCAATAAAAATAAAATCAGGTCGAATGTTGTTAGCGTATGGTTTTTTGCGTAAAGTGTTTGAAATTTTCGAGAATTATAAAACACCTATAGATATGATTACAACTTCGGAAGTAGCTATTTCTTTAACTATAGATAAAACAGATTATTTAGCGCAAATTACTGAAGAATTAAAGGCATTAGGCTCTGTTGAAATTGATAAAAATCAAACAATTGTGTGTATTGTAGGTAATTTAATAAATGAAGAAAAAGGATATGCTGCCGATGTTTTGCATGCACTTAGAAATATTCCTGTTCGTATGATTTCATATGGTGGAAGTAAACACAATATTTCTATTTTAATTGAATCAAAATATAAAGAACAAGCATTAATATCGCTGAATGAGCATTTGTTTGTAAAATAAATTGATTGTAAATAATATTAAAAAAGGGCTGAATGCCCTTTTTTTATGAATATACGTAAGAATATTTGTAATTGTGCAATACAAACAAAAATAATTTGTAATAAATAAAAAAAAAAATAGTATAGATGCTTGGTAATTTAAAATAATTTGTAATTTTGCCGTCCCATTTATTGGGAGAAGTATTATATATATTATATAAAACAAATACAAGTGGATACTTTAAGTTATAAAACAAAGACAGCTAATAAAGCTAGTGTACAGAAAGAATGGTTTGTGGTAGATGCAACAGATCAGGTATTAGGACGTTTGAGTTCTCAAGTTGCTAAAGTAATAAGGGGAAAACACAAACCATCATTTACTCCTCATGTTGATTGTGGAGATAAAGTAATAATCATAAATGCTGAAAAAATAAAACTCACCGGAAAAAAAATGTCTGATAAAGTATATACAAGACATACCGGATATCCTGGTGGGCAGCGTTTTGAATCTCCAGAAAGTTTAATGGAAAAAGATCCTGCACGTATAATAGAACATGCTGTGAAAGGAATGTTACCAAAAAATAGTTTGGGCAGACAATGCATGAAAAATTTATTTGTATATGCAGGTCCAACTCACAATCAAGATGCACAACAACCAAAAGAATTAAAATTTTAAGCTATAAGTATGGAAGTAATTAATGCACTAGGAAGAAGAAAAGCAGCAATTGCCCGTGTATATGTAAAAGAGGGTAAAGGAAAAATTACGATAAATGAAAAAGAATTACAAACGTATTTTCCTGAAGCTCGTCTTCAATATATAGTAAATCAACCATTAATGGTAACAGAAAAAGTTGGTAATTTTGACATCAATGTAAATCTTACCGGTGGTGGTTTTAAAGGTCAAGCAGAAGCCCTACGTTTAGCAATAGCGCGTGCTCTTGTAAAAATGGACGAAGAAAACAAATCAATACTTCGTAAAAACGGTTTCTTAACTCGCGATCAACGAGAAGTTGAACGTAAAAAACCGGGTCAGAAAAAAGCTCGTAAACGATTTCAATTCAGTAAACGTTAAAAATATAATAATAGTAATATATTCGATTTAGAGCGTTGTTTATACTCTAAATTTGTAAGACTACCATAAGGGGTGCTACTTACAGATTGCTTTAATTGAATGCAAACAACAAAAATAACATGGCAAGAGCAGAATTTAATGAATTATTAGAAGCAGGTGTTCATTTTGGACACTTAAAAAGAAAATGGCATCCGGGAATGGCTCCCTACATTTTCATGGAACGTAATGGAATTCACATTATAGACCTACACAAAACAGTTGCAAAAATTGACGAATCGGCTGAAGCATTAAAAAAAATAGCTCGTTCAGGTCGTAAAGTTTTATTTGTAGCAACAAAAAAACAAGCAAAAGAAGTTGTAGCTCAAAAAGTTCAAAGTATAAGCATGCCATACATCACAGAACGTTGGAGTGGTGGTATGTTAACGAATTTTCCAACTATACGTAAGGCTGTTAAAAAAATGTCTTCTATTGATAAAATGGAAGCTGATGGAATGTTTAGTTCACTATCAAAACGTGAAAAACTTCAAATATCTCGTCAACGAGAAAAATTAGAAAAAAACTTAGGTAGTATTGTTGGTTTAACTCGTTTGCCCGCAGCATTGTTTGTTGTTGACATTGTTCGTGAACATATAGCAGTAAATGAAGCTCGCAGATTAAATATTCCTGTATTTGCAATAGTTGATACTAATGCAAATCCCGATTTAGTAGATTTTGCAATTCCTGGAAATGATGACGCATCAAAATCTATAGAAGTAATTCTAGGTAAAATTTGTGATGCAATTCAAGAAGGTTTAAATGAACGGAAATTAGAAAAAGAAAAAGAAGTTGCTCAAGCTGAAAAAACAGAATCAACTGTTGAAAAAACTGCTCCCAAAAAAGCAGCAGCTCGTAAATCAAAACAATAAAATTTAGAAAAAAAGTATGACACAAATATCTGCTACAGAAGTTGCAAAACTTCGTAAAATTACAGGTGCCGGAATGATGGACTGTAAACAAGCATTAAGCGAAAGTAATGGTGATTTTGATAAAGCAATAGAATTTTTACGTAAAAAAGGACAAAAAATTGCCAGTAAACGTGAAGATAGAGATGCAAATGAGGGCTGTGTACTTGGTGGTGTTACTGCCGATGCTAAATCAGCTTGTATTGTTGTAGTAAATTGCGAAACAGATTTTGTTGCTAAAAATGAAGATTTTATAGCATTTACAAAATCTGTACTTGAAGTTGCATTACAAGAAAAACCTGCAAATTTAGAAGCATTAAAAGCATGTAAAATTAAAGGTGAATTGATTTCTGATTTAATTACCGATCAAATGGGTAAAATTGGAGAAAAAATTG
>JAJUFK010000102.1 GCA_029266015.1 Bacteroidota bacterium | reverse complement strand
GGCAGTAAAATACCCGAAACTATGTACATACATATTTATGCTAATGACGGTAAATTAGTTCATACTATTCCGGTACACACAGCAAAACATATTCATATAGGGACAAATTCACTTGAAGTATATTGGAATTTAACCGATGATGCAGGCAGACGACTATCTGCAGGGACCTACACATATATTTTGCGTTTTAGCAATCAGGCATCATATAAACATTTAAAAACTGTACACGACCAAGTTATGAATACTAAATATGGCCGATTAATCATTGCTGACTATTAATACTATATTCAGATAATATTGCAATAATTTGTTTGGAATATTATAATAAATGCAAATATTCTAAAGCTCCTTCAACAGTAGTAAAAAATGATATTTGTAAAGGTAAATCTAAAACATTATTCCAAAATAATTCAACTATTACCGCATGCAAAGGTTCCGATATAAGAATTGCAACTTTTGTATTACCAGGCTTACTGTTATCTCTTGCAATTTATGCAAGTATTTCGCCATTAGCTATATGTAATGTTTTATTTTTTGCTGAACTTTAATTCCTAAAATTTACTAAAATAGTATAAGAAGTATCATACATAAGGTCAGCAAACAGTTTTGTTGACATAGCTATAGAATCTTCTAAACTTACATCTCCCTCTAATTTTTCTATAATTACTCTATATTCGGGAATTATTGCATATTCTCATTTCATACCTTCTAATTTCAAGACTAACCCATAATAGAAATATACAAATAATTTAAATGTTGTATTATTCAGTATATCTTGAATCACAAATATAGATGAAATAATATGTATACCATTTTACATTATTACATCAACTCTTTAGAAATATGAATAGCTGCTATTGTTCCATCGGCAACAGCAGTTGTGATTTGTCTGTATTTTTTACTGCGCACATCACCTATGGCATAAACCCCGGGTATATTTGTTTGCATATCTTCGTCAGTAACTATATAGTTCCAATTATCAGTTTGTAATTGATTTCCAAACAACAATGTATTAGGTTGCATGCCAATAAATACAAATATACCGTCGGCTGAAATTGTATGTCGTTCTTTGGTTTGTAGATTTTCGTATTCTACTGTCATAGTATCGCCTTGTTTGGTAAATGCACGTGGTTCGCTTTGAAACAAGACTGAAACTTTTGGATTTGCCATAATTTTTTCAACCGCTTGTTTATTTGCAGTAAACTCGGCAAATTGATGAATCATAGTAACTTTTTTGGCAAATTTTGTAATAAAATCGGCTTCTTCAACTGCTGAATTACCACCACCTATTACTATTACATCTTTATCGTTGAAGTACTTAGCATCACAGGTTGCGCAGTAAGAAATACCTCGTCCTTTATATTCTTTTTCGCCTGGTATACCAAGTGGTCGGGGACTTGCTCCGGTTGCTATGATTATTTTTTTTGCTTGAATAGTTTCAAATGCATCTATTTCAACTGTTTTATTGTGCAAATCTACATGAGCTACGTCTACCGCAACTTTATATTGCGTACCACACAATCGTGTTTGCTCACTCATGTGGTGCGACAGCATATAGCCAGGCTGTGGTTCTACAAAGCCAGGATAATTTGACACTTGGTGCGTAGTTGATACTTGTCCACCCGGCAATTGAATATCTACTAAAATTGTGTTTACTTTTGCTTGACACAAATATAATCCGGCTGCCAATCCTGCAGGACCACCGCCAATTATCAATGCATCGCAATAGGTAGTATGTTTGGTAATTTTTGATTTAATGTTTGCAACGGTTTCTTGGGGTAACATTGCATCTAATCGTTCTACTAATTCCGATTTTTTAATACCACCAGAAATCATATCGGTAACTTGTTTCCCTTTGTCAAAAAACAATACCGTTGGCGAACTTTTTACTCCCAATTGTTCTGCAAGTTCTCTATTACCTTGTCGATATACCTTAACAAACGTAATATGCTCACCGTACAATTCTGCCATATTTTCAAATTTTGGGGCAAGAGCTTCACAGGGAGGACATTCTGTTGAATAAAAATCTACGACTACTTTGTTGCCTTGCAACACTACTTTGTCAAAATCTGCTGCTGTAATTTCTTTCATGACTATTTTGTTTTTAATGCTTGTAATGGTTGATGATTGTAAACTCGATCTTTTACCAAAAGATTGGTAACGTCTACACCTATATATTTATTGAATAAAATATCGTGTCCTAAACATAATCCCATAGTTATGGCAAAATCAACTCCTTCTGCTTGCATTTGAGCTACCTGCGATAATGGATTGCACGATACTTTATGGATACAGCTTTGTTGATTTACTTCTGCTTGCGTATGTGCACCAACGGTACATGATACCGGAACCATGTGCAAACCGGCATTGCGAAAGTAGTGAACAACTTCTGCTGCTTCTACTTCCATGCCATAGCAATACGCAAGACCTATGGTTTTGTATTGCATAGTTTTGGAAAATTCTACAATTTCTTGCATACGCGACAGAGTTCCTGCCCTACCGTTGTCTACCAATTGTGCAGCGGCTTGCACTATATCTTGATTGCGCCACTCATGATACATGGCACGTATTTCTTCTGCATTACTTTTGGTAGCTTTGCATGCAGTACCGGTGCGACATTGTTTCGTATTACATTTGGTACAATCCATATCTTATTCTTTAAAATACAATCCAATACCCAATTCTAATAATTGTGTAATAGGTCTGCAATCATGTGCCGAAACACTTCCATGATTGTTTTTTGCAACCGCAGCACAGCCTCCACCACATGCAAGTTGTACGTTGCATTGTTTACAGGCATCTATACTCAACACATCGCGTTCTTGCCATGCTTCTATATCTTCTGAATTAAGCGAAATTTCGGGGTAAAATGTTCCCAATCGCTCTTCTATTTTACCTACTGTTGCCGTACAGGCATATATACTTCCGGTGTAGTCAAACGCCCATTCAGTTTTGGTACCTGTACACGAATCAAAGAGTGGTGATGGCATTTCGCCCTGCTCCCACAAAAATTTACTGATAGAAAACGCAGGTTTGTGGAATTCCAAAATTTCGGGATTGGTTTTACACAATTCGTATATGTCTTCGTACATTTCTATTCGAGTATAGAGTCGTTGATTGTTGGTTTGACAATGGTGCAACTCATAATTTCGTCCCAATTGCGTTTTGAAAAGGGGCGACTGTGTCCAGCCTTTATTTATAGCAAATTGTGCCAATTTTGGTAACTCTTGTATATTTTCTTTGTCAATTACCATTCGTAAATTTACCGGAATTTTATGTTCTAAAAGACTATCAATTCCAGCTACAATAGTTTCGAAACTTGGTTTTCCTCCACGAAGCATTCGTCGGCTGTCGTGCATCTGTTGCATTCCATCGAGTGTTACTTGAATTTCGCGAATATGTCCTTTTTGTAATATTTCTATATAATCTAATATATGATAGCCATTAGTGACTACCGCAATATCAATATATTGTTCAGTTGCTTTTTGAATTATAGTAGAAATAATTTCTTTGTATTGAGCTCCCGGCAACAATGGTTCGCCGCCAAATATAGTTATATATTTTCGTCTACCAGCAAATGCCGTGTGTATGTACGAAAAAAATGAATCAATTAATTCAGGAGTGCTTATATTATTAGGATTAGTGTATTCATCTTGAAAACAATAACTACATGCAAAATTACACGTGTACCAAGGTACAAAAAATATCTGAATTTCATCTGTTTCACGGTCATCAACAAATTCTAAATATTTTTGTCGAAACAGTCTGGATTCTTCCTCAATTGGCAACACATATTTTTTTTCAGCAAGAGCAGGCAACGAATAGTCGTGTGCCATTATTTTTTTGGCTTCCTCGGCACTTACAATGTCAGCTTGTTGCAACAAAGGATTCACTATAAAAAATGAATCAGAATCTTTGATACGTGATACTATGTTGTGTTTTGAAAAATACATGGAATATTGATTAAATGATTGAAAAATGCGGAGTACCATTGGCACTCCGCATAGTTGTTAGTCGTGGCAACCTGCTACTATTTTTGAATTTTTAGCACAGCATTGTGCTACTTTCGTTTCGTGAGCCTGAGCCTTTTTTACTAATGATTTCATACCTTTAAAAATTAAATATTACTAACAACTACAACAGCGTTCCTTACGTCCTGCTATCGTAAAACTTGAAACTTGAATTTTGCCTTTATCATACGGAGCACTTTCTTCAAGTATTTGAATATTTTTGAATCCGGCATTGCGGAGTTGCTGCATATATACATCTTTGGTTACTGAACCTGCCCAACATTCAGCAACCGCTTGAGGGTCATTTTTATATTCATCGGGCACAGGGGCAAGTGCATAAATATCGCTTACTACGAAACGACCACCAAATTTCAAAATTCGATACACTTCATTCCAAACAGCCTGTTTATCAGCAGCATGATTTATAGTGCAATTAGAAATAAGCACATCGGCACAAGCATTGGGTAATGCTATTTTTTCAAGTTCCGATTTAACAAATTTCACATTTTGAACACCTAACTTTTCAGCTTGTTTTTGAGCTTTTTGTAGCATACCGTCCGATATGTCAACTCCATAGACAAATCCGGTAGGACCTACATCTTCTGCCATGCGAAGCACATCGGTTCCTCTGCCGCTACCCAAATCTACACACACTTCGCCCAATTGTGGTTTCGAATAGTTTATAGCACCGCCACACGATAGGCAGCACGTTGTTTCTGCCAATTCCGAATATCGAATTTGAATGTTTGAAGTATCCATAATTATTTAGTTAGAATAGAATCAATCATACGTTTGTACTCTTCTTTGGGATATGCCCCCATAGTGCCTTGCGGATTGCCTTGCACACCACAAAATACAACTAATGGAATGCTGCTAATATTAAATGCACGAGCCAAATCTTGTTCTACTTGTGTATCTACTTTATAAAAATTTACTTTGCCTGCATATTCCAATGCCAATTCATCGAGAATAGGAGCTATCATTTTGCATGGACGACACCAGTCTGCATAAAAATCAATTACACAGGGTTTGTCGCCACGAAATACCCATGCTTGCGGATTGGCTTCGTAGTTGTAAATTAATTCTTTAAATTCTGCAGTACTTATTTTTACAACTTTACCGTAATGTTCACCTTTTGTAGGATCCGAAACAGTTGATTGTTGTGTAGAGTCTTGCGATGTTTGCTTAGAATCATCGGCATTTTTTTGAGTATTCCCACATGCAAACAACATCGTAGGAATTAATAGAAGGAGTGCAATATTTTTTCTCATTGTGTATAAATTTTTTTACAAATATAATGCATATCGTTTTAATATCACTATATTTGTGTAATTATTTTTCAAATTGTTAATAAATTTATCGTTTTAGTCGCACTTTATGGCAGGACCTTTCAGTTCAATTACAGAAAAAGATTTTGAGCAGCGATTTGCAAGCGAAGAATCGTGTTTGCAGTATTTAGCAGAAACAAAATGGCAGCAAGGGTTTACCTGTAGACGATGCGGGCATACCAATTATTGTACGGGTAAGCAAGCACACTCGCGGCGATGTACCAAATGCAAACACGACGAATCGGCAAAAGTAGGTACAATGTTCGAAGGCTGTCGATTTCCTCTTCCCAAAGCATTTTATATTGCATATATTGTATGCAATGCCAAAGAAATTTCATCACACGAATTATCTCAAAAACTCGAATTACGACAAATGACTTGCTGGAGTTTTAAGAAAAAACTTTTAGAATGTGTGCAAAGTCAAGGCGATATAAGTACTGACAAAAAAATTGAAATAGAGCGGATTATATTGCAGACGTTGTAGGTATATAACGTTATATACTATCATTACAATAATATTAAGCCCTATAATTACTATTGATAATTTGTTACTTTTTTCGGTAATAATACAATGAATCTGAATAATCATAGCGGATTATACCGTCCTTATATGAGTAATAGATAGTTTTTGGAATTGTATCAGTGCTATTATATCTCTCTAGTTTAAATACATCAGTATAGGTTGTTACATCGATTTTAAATGTTTTTGGAGTATCATTTTGATATATTGTTTGATAATATTGGCTTTCTGATGAAATTCTAATCGACTCACCTTGTTGTATAGAGAATGAATTTCTAATTTTTGAAAGATTAATAGAATTATAATCACATGAAATAAACTCATGATAATATTTTTTATCATGAACAATATATTCATCTGTTCTTTTAATTACGAATGTGTCTATAGTATTGTTCAAATTAGAATAAAATAGAATCGTGTCATTTGTTTCTAATAACGGCTTTTTATCGTCAGTTATATCATAGTATACAATTTCATCACATGAAATGCATAGAAATAGAAAGGGTAAAAGTTTAAAGAGTTGTTTCATAGTTAAATAATTGAGATTCTCCAGCATATTTCATTTTTCACTCCTTCAACCTCCAAATTCTACGCGTACCATCTTTATATACAGTTGTGTATTGTATCAGTTTTATAACAGTGTCAGTTATAAAATAAAAATTATTATATGCAAATGTTGAATCTTTGCTCACTGTATAATTCCATATTTCACTACCTACAGTATCTACATTACTATAAAAACAAAGTGCTTTCGTTGATTTTTTGTTATATATAATTGTTTCACTTTTTTTATTGAAGAAATTATAATAAGAATAATATATAATCTGATTATTATCTTCATTTGTTAATTGGCGTATTCCAAATACAAAATTATTAGAATATTTTAGTAAACTAGCAGCTGAACAATATTCATATATAATTGGATCATTTGAATGCATACATCCAAATGCAGCTTCGGTGTTAATCTCTCCTAATTCTATAAAAACTGTGTCATTCATGATACCTATAGTTTCATTTTCAAATATTACAACTTGTCCATTATTGTATGGTATTTTATTGTTTTCTTTAGAAAGATTGTCTTGACAATGTTTGCATTTGCAACCATAAAAAACAATGAAACTTATTATCGAAATTATTATTAATTTTTTCATGATAATGTTTTTTTATTCCTTCAATCTCCATATTCTACGCGTACCATCTTTATATACAGTGGTGTATTGTATGAGTTTGATAACAGTGTCAGTTATAAAATAAAAATTATTATATGCAAATGTTGAATCTTTGCTCATTGTATAATTCCATATTTCACTACCTACAGTATCTACATTACTATAAAAACAAAGTGCTTTAACAGGTTTTTGTTTATAAAGAATTGTATCATCTTTTATTTTGAAGAATTGACCACTATTATAATATCCTATTTTATTTTTATTTATGTTTGGTGTTTGTAGTATTCCAAATTTAAAATTATTAGAATATTTGATTTCACTCCAGTTAGAACAATATTCATAATAATCTTCACTTGAAACCACACAACCATATGAAGCTTCGGTATTGATGCTTCCTAAATCAAGATATACAGTGTCGTACAGTACTCCAAGCGTATCATTTGTAAATGCTAAAACTTCACCATGGGTATATGGAATTTTATTATTTTCTGCTGTTAGATAATCCATACAATGCTTACAACTGCAACTTTGAAAAACTAGTAAAACAAAAGAGATTACATATATTGGTTTCATAATTATTTACAAATTATTTGTTCGGTAAAAATTTTATTTTCTAAAGTTATTTGTAATTGAAATATTCCTTTTTGTTCGATTGTAATAGGAATATCATTTCCATACGATTG
>JAJUFK010000226.1 GCA_029266015.1 Bacteroidota bacterium | reverse complement strand
TAAGAATCACCTTTTAATATTTTTTGAATAGCTGTAATTAATTCCTGATTTGAAGAATCTTTTAATAAAAATCCTTTTACCCCCATATCAATAAAAGCATTATAATACTCTTCACTATCATACATTGACAACACTAATATATGTTGTTTAGGATTTTTCTTTAAAACCTCGCGAGCAGCAGCTAAACCATCCATTACCGGCATATTAATATCCAATAAAATAATATGAGGATTAGCAGCTTCTACAGTATCAACTAATTCTTTACCATTAGAAGCTTCACCACACACTTCAAATTCTTTTGTTTGAGAGAAAATATATTTTAATCCATCTCTAAACAACTGATGATCATCAGCAATAAAAACTTTAATCTTTTCCATAATTTACTATTTTTTAGTTAGGTATTTTTGTTTCTAATATAAAATGAACCCCTTTTTGAGGACTTGATTTTAATGAATATTTTGCTTCAAGAGATTTAATCCTACTTATAATATTATAAAGACCTAATCCTGTAGAATTCTCTTGCAATTTTTCGTCAACATTAAATCCAATTCCATTGTCTTTATATTCTAATTGAAGAATATTTTTTTTATATTGTAATTGTATTGTTACTTGAGTAGCCTGTGCATGTTTTATTGTATTATGTAATAATTCTCTCATTACTCTATAATATATAACTTCAGTGGTTGATTCAAATCGAACTGATTCACAATTGGTTGTGATTTGAATATCAATTGAATGTTGAAAACTCTGAATTATATTTCTTGTTGCTGCAATAATACCATAATTTTTTAATATATGAGGACTAATTGAGTTAGAAGTTTCACGAACACTTCGAATTGATTCTGAAACTAATTCATACAATTGGTTTGAAATATTTTTAATCGTATCAAAATCTTTAGTATCTACAAGTAATCCGGTAAGCATTTTCATACTTGAAAGTATTGGTCCCAAATCATCATGTAAATCTGAAGCAAAACGTGCACGTTCTCTCTCTTCGGTTTCAACTATAGCTGTTACCAATTGACGTTCAAATTTTTTACGATATGTTGTATTCTGAATAAGAGAAAGAATTGCTTTACTACCTAAATAGTCAATTTCTTTTGATTTAATTTCAATAGGTATTTTTTGATTATTTTTTAATTCAAGTTCTGTTTCAAACAAAACATTTTCTGTTGCATTACAATTACAATTATTTATAATATTTGTTTTAAATAATTCAAAATCAACAATGGGAATAAGAGTATGTAAATCAAGAACAACATTAACAGATGTAAGTTGAAGTAATTTTTGAAACTCTTTATTCATTTCTATAATTATACCATCAATAGTATGAATTACAATAGCATCTGTACTACTATCAAATATATTTCTAAATTTTTCTTCGTTTTGGATTAACGCTTTTTCAACTTGTTTTCTATCTGTTATATCAATATTTAATCCTAAAACTCCTTGTATTTTACCTTGTAATAAAATAGGAGCTATCAGTGTTTGAAAATCATACAAAGAACCATGTTTATCTGTCATTTGTATTTCTTCGTTTACAATTTCTCCTTGTTTTACTCGAAACATCAATTGTTGTAAAAGATTTTTATCAGTCTCATTAACAGGCAATTCTTCAGGTAACGTTCCAATTATATTTCCCCATAAACGTTTTGATGCACTATTTTGCAAAAAACAACGCAATTGAGCATCGCGAGCCCAAAAATCATATGGTATATTTTCTATTATTGCATTTAATATAGCTTCACGTTCTTGAATTTCTTGTTGAAAAATATTTTTTTGAGTAGTATCTATAATTATACCTACCCAAACTGTATAATTATTGGTTTGTTCAATTGCATTTGCTTTAAAATGAAGCCATTTTATTTTATTTGAGGGAGTTATAAAACGAACTTCAACATTAAATTCACACTTTGTTTCTTTACTTAATGTAAAAGCTTGATTAAAAATAGGCAAATCATCAGGATAAATTCTTTCATAAAAGGCTCCTAAATTATCGCGCATTAAATTAAGATCGAATTCTAATAATGAACTTGTGGTCTTACTCATGTATCCTATCCATGGAATATCCTCTTTGGTAAGTGTAATTTCAAATATTGCTCCACCACTTAAACTGTCACTCAATGTTAAAAAACGCATTTCACTATTTTTGAGTTCAACAGTACGTTCTTTTATAACTTCCTCAAGATGACTTTTATATTGTTCTAATTCTTGTTTTGCTAATTCTAAATCTTTATTTACACTTTCAGCCTTTAAAAATTCTTCATTACTGCATTTTTGCGATAATTTTTGTTCATATCCGGCAATAGTTTGCTTAAGAACATTGTTTTCATGCTCCAATTCCGAAATTCGTTTTTGAATATTTACCGCCTTCAAAATATTATGTTCTATAGTAATTAACCAATAAATTAATAGGCGACGACTCTGTATGAAGTAGCTCTATTGATTTTTTTTGCAATGCCAAATATACAAAATCTTTAAAGAAATATGCAACTGACCCAACACAAGAAACTGATTTGCAGTCATATTTATTTGCAATTGTTTCAACTTGTATAGCAAAATCCAAAAAAATTTGTTCTAACATAGCTTGAATTGTTCTGTCATTTTTATGTTTGTAAACAAAAGGCACAAACGAAGCTAAAAATCTATTGGGATATGGTTTTTTATATATCTGTTCTAAAACTTGAGCTAATGTAAATTGAAAGGTTACATTCCACTCATCGGATATTGATTGCGATAATTTATTATAATATAATAATTGGATAAAACTTTTACCAATATTTGCACCACTCCCCTCATCGCCCAATATATAACCGAGTGAAGGCATCATATCTTGTATTTGATTTCCATTCCAATATGCTATACTCATACCGGTTCCAAGAATTGCAACAACACCCGGTTTATTTCCATACAATGCTATAGCTGCACCAACTAAATCAGAATCAATTACAATTTGAGCATTTGTAAAAAATTGTTCTAACGCTCTTCGTACTATTATTTGTGATTCTTTGGATTTACAGCCTGCACCATAAAAATATACTTCAGTAACTATACTTGCAGGCAACTTATATGAATATCCGTTTTGCAATTCTTCTACAATATCTTGTGATGTTACAAAATACGGATTCAACCCTTTTGTATGAAACATGTATGTTGCCTCTTTATGCACTATACACCAATCTGTTTTGGTAGAACCACTATCTGCAATTACAATCATGTATTTTTATATTTGAGTAAGCATAGTTTTATATATGCCAATAGAATTCTTAAATTTCAACAGTAATATTGCATCAAAATCATCTTGATATTTTCCACAATACAATTCATACTGTTCTTTATTTTCGAAAAAAACTTGTAAAGCAAAACAATCATCTGCTTCTTGCTGTGTTTCTATTTTAAACAATAAAACATTTTGAATTAAATCACAGGCATGCATAAGTGGTAAATAGGTATCTTTCATCCAAAGTATAGCATCACTTTGAATAGATTCTGAAAATGATAATGTTTTATTAATAAGTATCACTATATGTGCGAATTAAATTGAATACGTAAAGAATTATACAATAATACTATGATTATAGATGAAACTGAAAAAAGTATTTGCATTAGGGTTTGAAGCATTGTATTTATTAAAATATAGTTTTGCATATCAACAGAAAGAAAACTTTCTATCAATAATTTTAATCCAAAAATTACAATATACATTGTAAATAAAACTCCAAACGAAAGTTTTATATTTTTTTTCACTAATTCAAATGAACGAATAAAACTCACCTCAAAAGATTCATTATAGTATATTTTATCATATACAAATAACGTTATAGGAACTAAACTCACAATACCCGGAATTATTAACAACATAAAACCTATTGAAATAATTATATTAGAAATTATTGTAATACCTAATATTCTCCAAAAATTCTGATTAAAAAAGGTTATAACCTCATCTCGCTTTATATCTCCGGTTTTACAATACAATATAATACAGCCAAACGTAATACCATTTAAAACAACATCAGCAAAAAAATCGGCAATTAGAGAATACCACATATTGTGATTTATAAAAAAATTACCCGTTTGAGCAATTTCAACAGCACCTTGAGAAGCAAAATAAGATGAAACAAGAAATAAAGGCCCTGCATATAACAATACTATTGCAAAATATTCACGCGCATATTGTTGAATAAATACATATGCATCATGAAAAATTTCTTTACCACTCCTTTTTTTTTCAAATAAAAATAGATGATCACTATTCATTTGTATATAT
>JAJUFK010000008.1 GCA_029266015.1 Bacteroidota bacterium | reverse complement strand
TATGGTTCTCCCGATTGTGGCGTAAGTACTACTCGTAAATAGCAACTGTCTTTGGTTGTGCGACCATTGTTGTAAACTACTACGTTGAGGGTAAATTCTTCTAAATCGTTGGTTACAAAACTTGGATTGGTAAATATTGATGCAGGTTTTAATTCTAAATCAGGATTTTGAAATGAGTGAACTTTTATAGCAGGATCGCCATGTAACATAAAACTAAGAGAAGAATTTTTGATTTCTTGAACAGAACCATATTTATTATTTATTTCTTGTAATGTAAGTTGAATACTTGTTCCTACAGATTTGCCGTAATTATGTTTGGCGGTATTATTTATAAAAGGAAGAGTAAAAATATTCAAATACGTAGGGCTTCCTAAATCTACATTGGCAATAAATCCTATGCTTCCACGGTTTGGAATGAGTGTCCATGTTTCATTTATGCCGGTAGAAGTAGTAAATATATCTCCTGAATAACATGAATTTGCAATTATAAGCGGATATTTTCCTTGATTGTTGAATAATGAAGGATGGTCAATATTTTGGTCGAAACCGGTACCCGACGCATGTCCAAAAAAGTTAAGTATAGATGTACCGTTATTCATGTGTTCACGAATAGCTTCAGGTTCTGTTTTTTCAAACACATCGCTGCTTTCTTTTAAAAATGTATAAACTTGGGCGCCAAAATATTCTCCTTCTAAATTTGATTCGTATGATTGTAAATATGTTTTAAATAATCGTTTTTCAGCTGCAGTATTACCACCTCCAAAATGAAGAACTGTTTTCATCCAAGGTGCCGGAGTTTGTTTTTCATGTTCTTCAACTTTTTTCTTGTAATAGTCTACTTCTGAATTTGTTTTTGCAGCCAATCTCCCTATCGCAACTTTTGAAATAGTATTTTTTGCTTGCAAATCAGTTGTAAACAGTAAATCGGCAGCAGGATATCCCATGCCGGGTATAAGAGTGTTGGCATAATTTGAAGTATTGTTTCTATAATAGTCTAATTGGTATCCTTTACCTATAAGGAATATATATTCTGCTTTTATTCCCCATACTTTTGTAGCATATTCTATGAAATTATAAATTGCCATTGGGTGTTTTTGAATACCATATCCAAATTGATTATATATTTCATTTACATCAATTAATACAGCACTATAGCCGGTATTTGAACGATAAGCTTTATATGAATTTGCTTGAGTCCATAACGATTGATTGGTAATAATAACATAATTTCCTTGGTTTGCAGCATTGCTTAAATCGTGAAACACAGATGCCGCTCCCGTTGAGTTTTTTGTTTTTACGGTAACTATTTTTGGTACTTTTTGAAAAGCATCGGGATTTGCAAAAATACATGTAACTTCTTTGTATGGATTAGGTAGTAAAACTTGATATTTTGAGCCTGATTTTGTGGCAACTATACGTTTGCGAGTTTCAGGACAAAACAATATGGGAGCATCGCCGCCATCAAAATTTGTAATTTCGAGTAACAAAAAATTACCTGTAGGAACAGCAGGTACGATAAATGTAAATTGATTTGTTGATTCAAAATTGTATGTATGGGGATAAGTAATTTCAACGTATGCTACACTGTTTTTGTCTGCAGCTTTTCCAAAGCCACTTATACTTCTAAATCTAATAGATGTAGTTGCCGTAAGTGCATTTGATAACGTAAGTTTTTTGTGTACTGCATTGTACCCTGAATAAATAGTATCAAACAAAGGTGTACCGATAGGAGATTCTACAAATACATCGTGCCGAGTATCAGAAAATCCACAGAATCCAAATCGTAAAGAATATGGTTGACCTACGTTTGCGTATTGTGGAGTTGATAGAGTTTTGTCGGTACTTGAGCCCATATTAAAGAAGTTATCGCACCAACCCTCACCTTCATATATATAGGGAGCATGAGCCGATGAGTTATATACTGCAGTAAAATTTTGTCGTACTTTTCGCAAACAGTATGATTGTGCAGTATATGAACCATAATTAGTGTTACGTGTTGTATCGTAGCGGGGGCTTGTAAGTGTATTGGCAAATGTTAAAAAGTATGAAGCAGTATCATTGTATAAACTATAATCCGGATTGAGAGGGTTGTTTTTCATATACATAGCGGTATCGAGCCAACCTGTATTTCGACCCGGGGCATAAAATTCAAAATAATCTTGAACATTAAATACAAAATCTGATTCTCCGCTTACAAATAATGGTAAAACTTTGCCATTATGAATTATTTGAAGATTTCTGGGGTCAAAGTCACCAACAGATATGCCGTAAGAAACAAGGTCGTTGTATGTAACTTTGTAAATTCCTTCTGATGTTATAGGGATTCTATAATATTTTTGAGAATATTGTATCCAATTGTTAGCATATTGTTGAGCAAACCCAATATATGAAAACAGACTTACACATATAAGTAATACATATTTTTTCATAATTGAATCCTCCACAAATCTTAGACGCACAAAGCTCCTATTTCTCACGTATTATGTCTCGTTTTGAACGAGCGTCTTGAGAATCATTTTCAAAAATAGTTCCATCGTCTTCTACTGTTTTTTTCTGAGTTTCAACTTCGGCACGTATTTTATTAAATAATTCATCTTCATACTCTATAGTAACTGCTACAATTTCAATTTTTCTTTGATATGCAGCAGCAGGGCTGTATACCGACATCCATTTTTGTTTACGGTCAGAAATTGCACTTACTTGTTCTCCTGAACTTGTGTAGAATGTATCTTCCATTTTAATTTCACCAATAGGTTGATGACCGTATTTTAAGCTTCCTTTGCCGGTATTAGGCTCATTTTTAAGATATTGATTGAGTACTCCATCATGAAATTCATAGAAGAAATTTTGAATACATGAAATACGTTTTTTTGCAACAATTTCATTGTACGCAGTATTTCCAACCGGGCTTGCATATCCTTTAAATACAACAACTATGTCTTGACCGTCTTTTAATAAAATTTCCATAAGTTGAGCAAATAAAAATAGTCGCTCATATTCTTTTTGTAAGTCAGCAAAGAAAGTTTCAACATTCTTTAAATCATATTCATATCGTTCTGATGGCGAATTTTTAGTGTATTCTATAATATATTCTTGTTTTTTTGCCATAAACGCCTGATACAATGATTCGTAATCTTTATCAGTTAGTGTATCGCGAGAACGAGGATCTGGTTGATCGTTATCAAAATACAAATATATTGGAACTAAGTCTGTAATACGAGCAACAGATTTACGAATAAGAGGATGATAATAAATATCATTACTATATGCTTTACTTATAAGACGTTGTGATTCTGTTCGGTTCGAAACCCAATATGCTCGTAAAGAGTCGCGCGAATATTGATAATATAAATCATTATAGCTTGAGTTCATTGGTTTACCAATGTTAGCAGGAGCCGACCATTTATCGGTTTTTAAATTGCCTTTAGCCGAAAAAATATCAAAACCACCTAAACTAGTGTGCCACTCGCTACTAAAATAAAGTAATGAATCGCGAGCATCATAAAAAGGTGTAACTTCATCACCTAAAGTATTTACATTAGCCCCACAGTTTATTGGTTTTTCAAATGTACCGTTTTCATTGATTCTAGAATACCATATATCCATTCCGCCTCGGGTACCTTTGGCATTTGATGCAAAAAATAATATTTCGCCGGTATGAGTTACAGCTAAATGAGGAGTTGTATTGCTTGATCCGGGTTTATTTATAGTGGCCGGTAATTTTTCAATGTTTGAAAATGTAGCTGTTTTAGGATTAAAACTTGCTTTGTAAATAGAACAGTCGTATCCTATACATTTACTGAAATATGCAGTTCTTCCGTTTCTCGAAAAGGTAAGATTTCCAACATGAGCATAGGGGTCATTTATTGATTCTTCTTGACCAACATATTCCCATACACTATCACGAATATATGCTTTAGAAATTCTATTAATATAATTACTAAATACATAAGCAGTATCAGCCATTACAGTATCAATTGCCCGTACTCCGCCAAAGAAGAAAAGAGAATCATTATATTGCATTGGACTGTATTCGGCATACATTGAATTTATTTTATTGTTATCAATACGGGTAAAGTTTAAGTCGGTGTATTCTACTACATCTTTAACTTTTTTGCCGCACACAGTAGTTTCATGTTTTGCTTTTTTGGTATAATAGTCAGTTATTTTTCTGTTAATCTTATAAAAACTGTCAAATTCTTTTGCTGCTTCAGCATATTTGCCTTGAAATTTTAACATTTCGGCATACCAATATTTTGCTAAACGGTATGTTACAGAATCTTCTGTTATTACTTTTTTGTAATATTTTTCTGCATCGGGATAATTTTGATAACTTCTACAAGCTTCTGCACACTTAAAACTAATTTCGGTATCGTCTTGATACGATAATGCTTTTGCATATGCTTGGTGAGCACCATAAAAGTTTTTGTTTGATATACAACTATCGCCTAATGTTTTGTATGCTTCAAAGAATTGTTTTTTTCCTTGAGAAAAACCCGAGAATGAAATGCACAGTAATACAAAAATGGCTATTGAAATATGAATACATCTCTTCATAAATGTGTGTATAATAGTTTATGTTATCTGAAAGGGTCGTTAATAATTCCTTCGGGATTGAGAATAATTGGTAATTTGCAATTAATTAATTTTATTGAAATCTCAAAACTGTCTTTTCCAACATTGTTTGTACTTTTCCATTTGTTTGACTCACTAAAACTTGATACAGTAAGGTCGTAGCTAAAACCAAAATTTAATGTCCATTTGGTATTGATAGGTTTATCAAATGCCAATCCAAATATGAGTGCATCGCCAAAACGGTACCAAGCTCCTGTGTAAAGAGCATCGAGCAATGGAGTTTGGTCGCCCAATGAAAATTTCACGAATGTTCCTGCATTCATTTCATTGTATTTTTTCTGTTTTAAGAAAATAAAACTTGGTAGTAATGAAACGGTTGTATTTATAGGATAAACGGCATTAGCATTTAATGAGTATCTGCGGTAATTACTTGGAGCTTGCGTGGTAGCAAAACCACCGCCGCCCGAACCTAATAAACGATGAAAGGTAATTCCTGCATTTATTGGTATGTCGTTTTGTAAACGAAATTCTCCATTTATACCAAGTCCTAAATCTGAATATAGTTTTGAAGTTTTTTCAAAATCGGTACCTACTACTGCTTCTCCTGTATTAGGGTCAATTTGCCCCGGTAATACTACTTTTGTTTCGTCTACACTATTGTGGTTAAACATTACGTCTAATCCGGTAGATAATTTAAAAAATCCGGGAATAATTTCTTTATGGTATGCCGGCATTATTTTTAACATGGTATTACCATAGGTGGTTTCGCCTGCATAGTCAGCATTGATTAATGCTCCTAATCCAAAGTCGCCTCCTGCCAAAGAAAAAGCCGGTAGTGGTCGGTCGTATGACAACATAAATGAATTATATGTACTCCATTGTCCTTTGAAATTTGAAATAAATCGGTTATTACATTCCATTAATCCTGAAAGTGCAGGGTTAAAATACAATGGGGCAGCATCAAACTGCGAAAAATGAACGTCTTGTGAAAAACCGGTTTGAATGCCCAGCATTACTGTAAGGCTCAAACTTAGTACTATTTTGTGTAGGGCACTACTCATAAAGTATGACATTTTTTAAGGCTTGAATACAAAATATACAAATATAAGTTTTTTTTTGATTATCAAATATATAAAATAATATTTTGTTAACAAATTGCACTACCGTTGTCTACTTTTGATACAGGTGAAATAAATTCTAATTTTCCATCGGAATTTTGGGCCATTAAAATCATTCCTTGTGATTCAATATTTTTTAGCATTCGGGGTTGTAAATTTACTAAAATACTTACTTGTTTTCCGATGATTTCTTCGGGGTTAAAACAATGAGCAATACCCGATACTACTGTGCGCACATCTATACCGGTATCTATGGTTAATTTCATGAGTTTGTCTGTTTTTGGAACTCGTTCTGCAGCTTGTATTGTTCCTACGCGTATATCCATTTTACTGAAATCATCATATTGTATCAACGGTTTTTGCGGACTTACATCAGTTTTGTTTACATTAGTATTCATTGCTTGTTTAGTTTGTTGTAATTTTTCAATTTGTGCATCTATTTCACTGTCTTCTATTTTTCTAAACAATAAAGCAGCTTCTCCTATTGGTGTACCTGTTTGTAATAATTCTACATTTCCTGATTGATTCCATGTACAAGCATTCATGCCAAACATAGATTGTATTTTTTTTGCTGTAAATGGTAAAAAAGGTTCAATTATAATTCCCAGATTTGCAGTAATTTGTAAACAAACATGAAGTATGGTTGCTACTCGTTGTTCATCGGTTTTTATTACTTTCCAAGGTTCGGTTTCGGTTAAGTATTTGTTACCGGCTCGTGCCAATTGCATAGCATCTTTCAATGCTTCTCTAAATTTATAATTTTCAATGTTTTTTGCTATTGCTTGTTTTGCTGTAGAAATTTCTGCAAGCACATCGGTATCTATTTCCAAGAGAGTTGTTTTTGCAGGCACGGTTCCTTGAAAATATTTGTGTGTAAGAACAACTACGCGGTTTACAAAGTTTCCTAAAATTGCAACTAATTCATTATTGTTGCGTGCCTGAAAATCTTTCCATGTAAAGTCATTGTCTTTGGTTTCGGGAGCATTAGCCGTAAGTACATATCGTAATGTATCTTGTTGGTCTTTAAAGTCAGTTAAGTATTCATGCAGCCATACAGCCCAATTTCGTGAAGTAGAAATTTTGTCATTTTCTAAATTTAAGAATTCGTTAGCAGGTACATTTTCGGGTAAAATGTAATCTCCATGAGCTTTGAGCATAGCAGGAAATACTATACAGTGAAATACTATATTGTCTTTACCAATAAAATGAACAAGTTTGCAGTCTTCTGATTTCCAATATTTTTCCCAATCTTTGGTGCATTCTTGTGTAGAAGTAATATAGCCTATGGGAGCGTCGAACCATACATATAGAACTTTGCCCTCTGCTCCTTCAACCGGTACAGGAACACCCCAATCTAAATCACGACTTACGGCACGTGGTTGTAATCCTCCGTCTATCCATGATTTACATTGTCCATATACGTTAGATTTCCATTCGGTATGTCCTTGTAAAATCCATTCTCTTAAAAATTGTTCGTGTTTATCCAGAGGTAAATACCAATGTTTGGTTTTTTTGAGCACAGGTTTTTGGCCTGTAATTGTTGAAATTGGGTTTATAAGTTCAAGTGGACTTAGTGATGAACCGCATTTTTCACATTGATCGCCATAGGCTCCTTCACTACTGCATTTGGGGCAAGTGCCGGTTATGTATCTGTCAGCCAAAAATTGATTTGCTTGTGCATCAAAGTATTGTTCACTTTCTTGTTCTATAAATTCACCTTTTTCATACAGTGTTTTAAAAAAAACTGATGATACGTTATGATGCAATGCGTTTGATGTACGAGAATAATTTGAAAATTCTATACCAAAATCAGCGAATGATTGTTTAATAATTTGATGATATCTGTTTACAATGTCTTGAGGTGTACATCCTTCTTTTTTTGCTTTAATTGTTATAGGTACACCATGTTCGTCACTTCCGCACACAAATAATACATCTTGTTGGTTCATTCGTAAATAGCGCACATATATATCGGCAGGAATGTATACTCCTGCTAAATGACCAATATGAACAGGACCATTGGCATATGGTAATGCTGCAGTTACAAGATGTCGTTTAAATTCTTTCATTCCGGTAAATTTGTTTAATTACATGTAACATATTATCTTCGCAAATATATAAGTTTTTTACTATCAACAAGTATCCAATATATAACAGAATTATGTTTACAGTTCCTGATTTTTTGCAACAAGGTGATAGGGTTGCTATTGTTTCTCCTTCGGGGCCAATAGAAATAGAGTATATACATAAGGCTGTTTCTGTATTGGAATCATGGGGGTTGCAAGTATGCTTAGGAAAACATGTGTGTCATAAATACGGGGTTTTTGCAGGAACCGATGCTCAACGATTAGCTGATTTTCAAGAAGTTCTTGATAATGATTCTATAAAGGCTGTTTTTTGTTCACGCGGAGGATATGGAGCTATAAGAATAGTGCAAAATTTGGATTTTACTAAATATGTGCAAAAACCAAAATGGATTATTGGTTTTAGTGATATTACAGTATTTCATGCAAAAATATCATCGTTGCATATAGCTTCTATGCATGCTGCAATGCCTAAAAATTTCTCTACTGTTACTTCCCAGTCTCTTGAAAGTTTACAACAAGCTTTGTTTGGTAATGTACAACCTATTCGGTGGCAATCAAGTTCTTTTAATACACTTGGAACTGCACGCGGAAGATTAACAGGTGGAAATTTATCTATGCTGTATAGTTTACGTGGTTTGTCTTTTGAATATGATTATTCGGGAACGTTATTGTTTATTGAAGATTTGAATGAATATTTGTATCATATTGATAGAATGATGCAAAATTTAAAACTTTCCGGTATTTTATCACGCATTGCAGGACTTATAGTAGGAGGTATGAGTGGTATGAAGCAAGGTGTTGATGTGTATAATGCCTCTGTAGAAGCTATAATAAGTGAAGTTTTGGTTCCCTATAATATTCCGTTATGTTTTAATGCGCCTACCGGACACGAGAGTGATAATATGGCGCTTATTCCCGGTATAGAATACCAATTGCAGGTACAATCAAATAATGTAGTGTTACAACCACTCACTGTGTTTTAATCATTGAAATGATTTCTTGTATTATTCTATGATTTCTTTTGAAATCATGTATTTTAGCATTGCATTATTTTACAGTAAATGTATAGTTACTGCAAAACCAATAATAAGTTTAAAATTATTAAATAGTAAGTAATCATGAAAAAATTAATTTTTATTATAACATTTTGTTTTTTGTAACTCATGTGTTTAGTCAACAAGAATATAATCAATCGGTTGGGTTCAATGTGGGTATAGGTGTTTCAAGTGCCAGTGTTGGTCCTGTATTGTTAGATGGTGAAGGAACATGCGTTGGTTTATCATATTTGCATGATATATTTAATTCGCGATTTAGAATAGCTCCGGTATTTAGAATCGGACGTTTTATGAATGATGAAAGTAATGCGCAAAATTGGTATAGAGCACAATCGATGTATATAAATGCCGAATGTGATGTGTTACGATATAGATTTTTTAATACTACATTGTTTGGCGGCGGCGGAATAAATATGGGTATTGGTAATATTGATAATATAGGTACTGTTGGGTATTCGTATTTTGGATATAGTTATGGTTTACAATTTAGATATGAACCGGAACAGGCTCCTTTTTCTATTATTTTGCAACCTGTTTCAATATTTAATGGATTTTTTTCAGGTGAATTTTCAAATATGATGTCAATAAGTTTGGGAGTTGAATTGTATTTTAAATAATTCTTAATGTATAGTATATCGTACTGCAATATTACAGAGCAGTGTTGCCGGTGTTGTTTCTGATACTGTTAATTGTTTATGAATAGCTGTGTGCGATAGTTTGAATTCAATTCTAAACATTCTATGTATTTGCCATTCAATTAAACTATACCAGTGCGATCCTTTATTGAAGTATTGATGTGAGGTATTACTGTATTCTACATTGTCTTCCCATGCATAAATACGAGCATTATACGGTGCAGAATAATGAGCATAGCGTATTCGAATAGTGCATGTTTTGGTAGGTTTATATTGTAAATCTTGGCATACTAATGTTCCTCGTTGGTTTTCTGCTAGACTTTGAGCAATGGTGGTTTTACTTAAAAGAACAGAGTTTATAGGTATAACAAAATACAATTTTTGAAATTGTGTAATGTGCGTGTAAATTTCATTGTATCTTTCGGTAGTATTTTGGGCTGTTTTGTATCCGTTGCTCCAAGCGTAAAATAGTGTAACACCTTCCCAATTTTTGTATTGCAGTTTTACATATAATTCGTTTCCTCGTGTAGGGGCATTTACAAAATATCGGCAATTTGGAATATAATAATAATCATGAACACATTGAAAAGTTATGAATTTACTAATAGGACATATAACGCTTGTAAATATTCCTTGTTCATTGTGTATTTGTGATTGTTCGCTTAAGCTTTGTGAGTATATGTTATAATAATTTGGTTGATAATATCGAGCCGATGATAAAAGTGTTATATCGTGATTTACACTAGTTTGTATTCCTATAGTATGGGCAGTTGATTTTCCGTCAAATGCCGATTCTGTAAATATTTGTGATTGTTTTAAAGTATAACTATACGCAGCGTTTACAAATATTTTTGAAATTATTGTATTTGCATATGTAAGTGAATGTTGAACAATAGCGGTTGAATATGTGTTATGAAAATTTGAGTATTGTATATGACACCCTTGAACGGTATGATGAATTGTGTTTGAAAGTTCAATCTCACGCATGGTTCTATGATACCCTGTATTATATAGTATAAAATTCGAAGAGTCTGAATTTAAAGTTCCATCGGTATACGTATTTGAAAAAAATGGAGTAAGCATGAATGAATTGTGGGAGAGTTGGAATGCAATTCCTCTATATAAATCTGTTTCGTTACCTGAGCTGTGTTTTGATAGAGTACAGTGAGTTTTACTGTGTTGACTGCGAATGTGTTTTCCAAAATATCCGCCTTGCCATTGGAGAAGTCCTTGTGCAATTTGCAATTCATAGTCGCCTATTGTAATATTTCTAATGATACCATTAGGTTTATATTGTATATATGCCGAAGCATAATCATAGATATTAGGTTGTTTAAATGAAACCAGTTCGCCACTGTCTTTTTTTAATGTAACTCCCCAATTTAATGAACCGTTTGAAGCATACCTATATCGCCATGCTTGTTTACTTGCATTTCCTAAATAATTATTATTGGTGCTGCTACTGTCAATAATATGAATAGGGAATTGACTTATACCGATTATGCTATGAGTGCCATTGTGTATAAGCTCTTCTAATGTGTGGTTGCAGGACTGAGGTTTCACAATCATAAAATGTGATAATAATTCTGCTTTTTCAACTGACAAACCTAAAACAAAATGCAGTTCATAAATGCTGCTCAAGGGTTTGTTTGCAATTACAAATTCATAAATACTTTTTTGTTCAAAGGGTGTTAAAAAACAAAATTGTGATAAATCGCTCTCTTGAATGGAGTTTATATCAATAGGGTTACACATTTTATCATGCAAAAATTCAATTTGTTGGGCACTGTAATCTATAGCCGAAAAACTATAAACATCGGTTGCAATTGTTTGTAAATCTTGTGAAAAACAAGTATATACTCCAATGCAAAGAAAAACTGTGCATATAAATAATAAAGGTCTCAATGTGCGTTCATGTGTGTTACTCAGCAAACATACATATTTTTACAATATAAATATAAGTTAAGGCAGAAAAACTAAAATGCTGTATATGTAATATATAAATAAAAAATGTATTTTTGTAAAAAAAACAGTATGACAGAATTAGAAATTAAAAAGACTCCTTCTACTCCTAAAGTATGGTATAGTAGTGATGAAGCTACATTGCGTATTGAAGGCAGATCGTTTCCTGAAAATGCTCGTGATTTTTATGGGCCTATCATACAATGGATTGAATCAAACACAAGTAATTTAGGTTCTTTATTTACTGTTTCTATTAATTTGGAGTATTATAATACTGCATCGTCAAAATTTTTGATGGAAATTTTTCATTTATTAGAAAAAATTCAAAATACAGGAGATTGTAAAGTTACTATACAGTGGCATTATATGGAAGATGATGATGATATGCGTGATGCCGGTTTAGAATACAAACAATTTATTCATGTTCCGTTTGAACTAATTTCGTTTAATTAGTAGCGTCTTTTTTATTTATTGTGCTTGTAATAATACCATCTTTTATATAGGTATATAGTTTATCATTAGGTTGTACCGAATCAATAGAGTTTATTATTGTTCCATGTGCATTGGTTGTAATACTGTATCCTTTTGAGAGTATACGTTGCGGATTGTGTAATTCTATTTTTGTTTGTAATAACTCTAAAGATTGTTTGTTGTGTAATATACAATTATGTGAATGAATTTGTAATTTGTATGCTGAATGTATGAGATTTTGTTGATGCTTATGTGTAAGCGTATGTATAGCAGGGGTTATATTTGAACTTATATGTTCTATAAAATGCTTTTGCTTTTGAATTGTAAACAAACTTGCCGATTTTATTTTCTGTATACAGTTATTTAATTTATTATTTGCAATAGTTGTGCGTAAAGTATTTGAGTGAAATAACTCTTGTAAGATTTGTTGTAGGGTAAATTTTTGTTCTGCTATACGTTCATTACATGCATCAGAAAGACGTGCGTGTAAATTATCAATAGTTGATACAAGAGCATTCCCCATTGAAATTATAAATTCGGCTGCAGCTGTAGGTGTTTTAACCGAAGTGTGAGCAACCATATCGGTTATTGAAATGTCTTTGTCATGCCCTATTCCGGTAATTACCGGGAGTGGAAATTGTGCAATATGTGATGCTATAGTATAGTTATCAAACCATCGTAAGTCTGTTTTTGCTCCACCGCCTCTTATAATTATAACTGCATCAAATTCGTGTTCGCGTTCATATATACTATTGAGAGCTTTTATTATACTTTGTTCAGTTTCTATTCCTTGCATGGCTGCTGTAAATAAAGTAATAGAAACACGTAATGAATTTTTGTTTGAAGCAATTTGTTTTACAAAGTCTTGATATCCTGCAGCCTGTGCTGATGAAATTACTGCTAATCGTTGGGGGAATACAGGTAATTCAAGATCTTTGTTCATGGTAAAAATACCTTCATCATGTAATCGTGCAATTATTTCGTTACGCTGTTTTTCTTCTTCGCCAATAGTATAAACAGGGTCTATATCATGAATTGAAACACTTAATCCATATACAGCATGAAATTCAACTTTTACAGATATTAACACTTTGAGTCCTGTCTGTAGATGAATACCTGTACTTGCATAAAAATAAGATTGAAGGAGTTGAAATTTGTATGACCAAATAGTAGCTCGTAATTTTGCTATAATTGTTTCATTATGTGCAGGTATTTCAATTAATTCTAAAAAACAATGACCTTTTGAATTTACCGTTAATTCACTTATTTCTGCCACAACCCAATAACTATTTGGCAAAGCTGTTTGAATACCAAGTTCTATAGCTTGTGCAAGTTCAAGAAGTGTAATAATAGATTGAGTACCCATGTTGCAAATATACAGTCAAAAATATGTGAATTAAATCAAATTTGAATAATAGATACAATAGAAATACTATTGTATAAAAAATCATCATTTCTAATCTGAAATGGTAGTCGATGATTCAATTTTTTCTTCAATAGTGTCCGGTAATTTGCAAAATAAATCTCTATGTATTTTGCTTTCAATACTATCTATAGGTACAACAAATGAATATATTGAATTATTTGAGGCTGCATGTGGAAGTATAAACCCAATTCCAAATGCCCGTGAATAGCTATAAACTAATATTGCTTTGTAAAAATAGTTGGGAATGCTTACTTTGTTTTCACCTATAGTAGGTAGTCCGGGTTCTACTATAGGGCCTGTAACAATATATAATGTGTCAAATTTTTGTGCCCACGTACGCACTTGTTCTTCAAGTGTTTTCCAAATTCCACGATTAAACGCAGGCAATTGTGGCGAAATATTGCTGAAATAAAATGATTCTTTTATTGCTTGTTCCGACCAATTCATATCAGCAGCCGGGGCAAGATGCCCTTTGTCGTAGCCTGATTTTGAATAGTCTTTGTTTGTGGCAGTTTCTGTTGAAACCAATGGGTCGGGATAAAATGAGTTTGAACGCTTGTAAGTTTGTGCATTTTTTTTTGAAGTAAGCATATACGCTACCCAAATTGATTGTTCGTGTTCTTCTTTATATTCAAAGGCATAATGACTATGCTTAATATATTGTGTACCACAAGGTATTTCAAGTTCAGGAATGGGTTTGTATGAGGTATATGTATTGTTAGCAGGTATGGGTTGGGCTTGAATATAGTTGAAATACAAATATATTCCTATGCCAATTACTATAAGTATGATTATAGTAATCCAAAAACCTTTATTGCGCTTCATTTGATTGTGAATTTGGTTTCTTTTTTGGTCGCCAAAACCGTTTTTTCTTTTGTTTTTGAGATGAGTTTCCGTCTCCTTGTGATTTATGTTGCTGTTTATTCTCTTGTAGTTTTGATTTGAATGATTTTGATTGTTTTGACTTCCATACCGGAGCTTCACCTAAATGAGCAGGTATAGGAAGTTTAGGTATTTCTTTTTCAATTAATGCTTCTATACGAGCAAATTTATACATATCAACATCGCTTATAAGTGTAATAGCCTCACCTTTAGAGTCAGCACGAGCTGTTCGTCCTACACGATGAACATAGTCTACTGCTTCGCTCGGTACATCGTAATTTATTACTAAATTTATTCCTTTAATGTCTATACCTCTGCTCATAACATCGGTAGCTACTAATATTTTTGTGTTTTTTGACCGAAATTTGAGTAATACTTCTTCTCTTTCTTTTTGTTCCAAATCAGAAGAAATACCCTCTACCGTAATACCGGGATTTTTGCGTGCAATATCGTGTACAATTTTTTGTACCATTCGTTTAGTTGAGGTAAAAATGATGATGCTGTCGTAACTGGGGTTTTGTTGTAAAATATGCTGAATCACCACATTTTTTTGGTGAGGATATGCTAAATATGCTTTTTGAGTTACTCCTTCGGCCGGTTTTGAAATTGATAGTCTAATTTCTTTGGGGTTTTGTAAAATTTTGTCGGCAAGTTTTTGAATTGCCGGAGGCATAGTTGCGCTAAAAAATAATGTTTGTCGTTGTTGGGGAATATACGATAATATTTGTTGTATATCGTCGTAAAACCCCATATCGAGCATACGGTCAGCCTCATCGAGAACAAAATGTTGTATTTGTTTAAAATCTACATATCCCAATTTTAAATGTGCAAGCAAACGACCGGGTGTTGCAATAATTATATTGGTGCCTTCGGTAAGAGCTCGTTTCTGTGCATCCCAATCGGCACCTTTGTCGCCCCCATAAATTGGTTTGCTGGTAGTGTCTGTAAAGTATGAAAATCCTTGAATTTCTTGATGAATTTGTATAGCCAATTCGCGTGTAGGAACAAGAATGAGACTAGTGGTTCCTTCTAATTTATTAGTTACAATATCATGAATTATTGGTATTACAAATGTAGCTGTTTTTCCGGTTCCGGTTTGTGCACACGCCAATATATCGTGGCCCAACAATGCGGGTGGAATAGCTAATTCCTGAATAGGTGATGCTTTTTCGTAATTCATATACGAAATAGCTTCGAGTAATTGTTCATGAATATTGAATTCGTCGAATGTCATAGAAGCTTATTTATATAATTTATTTCGTAATTCTTTTACTTTTTCGTCAATTATATAATCGTCGTAATCCATACGTTTGTCAATGATTCCATTTGGAGTAAGTTCAATGATTCTGTTACATACGGTTTGAATAAATTCATGGTCGTGTGATGACATTAGCACTATGCCTTGAAATTGCATAAGTGAATTATTAAATGCTTGAATAGATTCCAAATCTAAATGATTAGTAGGGGAGTCAAGTATAAGAACATTAGCATCTTTGAGCATCATACGCGAAATCATACAACGCATTTTTTCTCCTCCCGAAAGCACACTTGATTTCTTGTATATATCTTCGCCCGAGAATAACATACGACCTAAATACCCGCGCAAAAATATTTCGTGTGTATCATCAGAAAATTGAGCAAGCCAATCAAGTAAACTAATATCGGTATTAAAAAAATGGGAATTGTCGAGTGGTAAATATGCCGATGTTACGGTAACGCCCCAATCAAAATGCCCGCCGTCGGGTTTTTTGTTGCCGTTTATAATTTCAAACAGTGCGGTCATAGCACGTGGGTCTTTAGAAAGGAATACAATTTTATCGTCTTTTTCTACCGTAAAATCTACTTGTTTAAACAATACATCGCCTTCCATTTTTGCTGATAGTCCGTGAACTTCTAATATTTTGTTACCAACATCACGCGAAGGTTTAAATATAATACCCGGATATTTACGTGTTGAAGGTAGAATTTCTTCTACATTTAATTTTTCGAGCATTTTTTTACGGCTGGTAGTTTGTTTTGATTTTGCAACATTGGCACTAAAGCGAGCAATAAATTCCAATAATTCTTTCTTTTTTTCTTCGGCTTTTTTGTTTTGTTGCTGTTGTTGTCGCAGAGCCAATTGACTACTTTCGTACCAGAACGAATAATTGCCGGCAAATAGTTGAATTTTGCCATAATCTATATCAACAGTGTGTGTACACACAGCATCAAGGAAGTGACGGTCGTGCGAAACAACCAACACGGTTTTATCAAAATTTGAGAGAAAATTTTCGAGCCACATTACTGTTTCTACATCAAGGTCGTTTGTTGGCTCATCGAGCAATAAATTATCGGGAGTGCCAAATAGTGCTTGAGCAAGCATTACACGTACTTTTTCATTACCGCTGAGTTCTTTCATTTGTTTATTGTGATGCGATTCGGCAATACCCAATCCACTCAACAACATGGCAGCATCGCTTTCGGCATTCCACCCGTTCATTTCGGCAAATTTTTCTTCCAAATCGGCAGCAAGTAAACCGTCTTCGTCAGAAAAATCGGGTTTTGCATATAATGCATCTTTTTGATTCATTATGTTCCACAATTCTTTGTAACCCATAAGTACGGTTTGAATTACCGTACATTCGTCATATTCAAAGTGGTTTTGTTTGAGAACCGATAATCGTTCGTTAGGTTCTAAGCTTACCGAACCGCGAGTAGATTCAATTTCGCCGGAAAGTATTTTTAAAAATGTAGATTTTCCTGCACCATTTGCTCCTATAACACCATATATATTTCCCGGTATAAACTTAAGATTAACATCTTGAAATAGTGTGCGTTTACCAAACTGTATGGCTAAATTTGAAACTGTAATCATATATTATTATTTTTTGCAAAAGTACACTTTTATTGTTAGTATTCTATTGCTAAATTATTTTTCGCCACAGAGATCACTGATAACAAAATAGAAATTGTATAATCTATGGTTGAAAACAAAAAAATAACTATATTTGAAAGGTTGTTTACTTGTTAGCAAATTTCGTTTGTATTAATATTGTTTTTGTAACAAAGAGCAAAATCTCACTCATGAATAGAATAATTATAATTGTTGTATTTTGGTTAGTTTCTTTAAATAGTGGGAACGCTCAATTTTTTTGTAATTTTCAAAATTATGCCCGTCATGACGGGTTATCAGACGAATTTATTTTTTCTCTCTCTCAAGATACTACAGGCTATATTTGGATGGCAACTTCCTATGGAATAAACAGATTCGATGGGTTACTGTTTCATTCATTTATAAAATCAGAACATCAATATCAGTCGGTTTTGCGAAATGATTTTAATTGTGTGTTTACCGATTCTAAAGGTCGTATATGGTTTGGTTCACACAATGGAACTATAATGATGTATAATCAAGAAAAAGATCAGTTCCAAAATGTATCATTGGATTTTGAGTATCATTTAGAATATCCATCTATTTCAAGATTTTACGAATCGCATAATAAACTCTATGCTCTTACAAGTCATGGGGTATTACTGTATAATGAACAATCAGGTACTTTTAACTTTGCATTTCAAGAATTTCCGGTTTTTAAACAGATACATGTAATTTCTATGATACAAGATGATGCCGGTAATTTTTGGTTTGGTACAGCTAAAAGTGGGCTGTTATATGTTGATGCTCAGCAAAAAACAGTCAAGGTGTTTCCAATTCAAGATGAATTAGGGATACTCAGAATACCATCGTTTTGTAAAATTAATAAAAATTTGATATACATAGGAACTTCGCGAGGTATATATGAAATACAACCTTCAAATCACATAATTGTAAAATCAACATATTTTAACACGGTAGAACAAAATTATATATCATCAATTGTACGCGACTCTTCTCATAATATTTGGATTGGAACAAATTATAATGGTTTGTGGGTATATGATGCAAATAATTTGTTTTATAAAATAGAAGATTATCAAACAGAAGGGATAAAAATTGCAAGTGTAAATGCAATACTATGTGACAAAGAAAATTCTATATGGGTAGCAACACAAGGGAATGGACTGTTTTTGTATAATCCGTCTAAAAATAAAGTGCAGCATACATCAATGGAAGTGGGGCTGGCACATAAGGTTGTGAGTGCTATTACTGAAGATGGTAATGGAAATTTGTGGATAGGTACCGATGGCGGTGGTATAAGTATATTTTCACCATATTACGGGTATTTATCAGAAATTCAAACACCCTATATACCCTCAAATTCCGTATTAGCGTTTGCAAAACGAACTGAAAATGAAGTGTGGGCCTGTATGTGGGCAAGTGGTATAATGAAAATTGATATGATTACAAAGCGTGTTACTCCCTATAATTTATCGCAAACTGAAATTACAAATAATTTGGTAAAAACAATTTGTTTTTATGATGCAAATACATTATGGGTAGGTACTTACGGAAATGGTGTTCAGGAATTTGATATACCGTCGGGGCAACTTAAACGAAAAATAATAGCGTTAGATACGCTGTTTAAAACAGATCGTCAAAAATTTATAAATCAAATAATCCGTGACAGAAACGGAGCAATGTGGGTAGCATCGTTGCGTACGGTGTATAAAATTACTGCCAATAATTCTTTGCTTGTATTGAATTTTGATAATGATAAATTGTCTTTTTTTCCTGGGTATGTTCATACACTTACCGAAGATTTTGCAGGAAATATAGTTATAGGAACCAATAGAGGTTTATTTGTGTATTCAAATCAAGGTGAATTACTTGAAGAATTGTCAAAAACAATTCCCGAGCTGCAAGGTACAGAAGTTTTGAGTCTACACTGTAGTGCCAATAAACAATATTGGATTGCAACTAATAACGGATTGATTGTGTATGATGTGAGTACAAAGAAATATGAAATTTATTATGTTGATAATTATTCTAAAGGAAATTTCTATACATCACGAGCGGTGTATCAAGATACACAAGGACGAACTCATTGGGGTACTATGAATGGATTGTATTCATTTTATCCAAATAGTATGCAACAAAAACATAGTATTTTACAATTTTTATTTTCTGATTTATTTATTTCGTATCAAAAGCAGTCACCAAATACCGATTGGTATCCTACACATATTTCGCAACTTAAGGAGTTAACTATTTCGTACAAACAAAATATTTGGGGTGTGAGTTTTGATGCAATTTGTTACAATGCCCCCGATGCGGTGGTATTTTCCTATAAACTTGAGGGATTCGATAAAGATTGGAATACTATAGGGAACAAACGTGAAATTACATTTACCAATATTCCGCCCGGCAGGTATGTGCTTTTTGTAAAAGCATGGATTAATAATCAAGATGAAGCTAAGGTAATACAATTGTCTGTTCATATATTGCCACCGTGGTGGAAAACATGGTG